>JAJYNF010000183.1 GCA_021786455.1 Acidobacteriota bacterium | reverse complement strand
TGGGATGGGGGCCAAGCTTCCGGGGAGCCGAAAGCGGAAATCCCGTCAACCACGCCATTCTCAACGGGTGGAACTTTTGAGGCTTCTTGACAGTTTGTCAAGCAAGGGGGCTGGCGCCCAACTTCTGTGTCACGCACCCGGCTGGCACTGGCGGTCAATGGCTATTGAGCTGGCCTCGGATTGTCGGTAGGGGCATCCGGTCCATTTGGCGACCAATAATCCGCGCTGGAACCCGGGCTGATGGCGCCGTCTCACGCTCGGATTTGTTCAAGCTCTGAGGTTGGATTATAATTGCGCCATGACGGTTCCGGCCTGTTAGAGGCGGGAAAGCCCTCCGGCAATACGGTCAAGAGGGTGAGGCGTTCTCACGGCTTTCGGAGTTTTCTTATGGCCCAACAACCGGCGGCTTCGGCGACTGAGGGAGCTTCCGCTAGCGGGCAAAAGTCGGTTTATGGCATTCAAGAGATTATGCGGCTTTTGCCGCACCGATACCCCTTTTTGCTGGTGGATCGAATCTTAGAACTTGAGCCGGACAAGCGAATCGTCGGCATCAAGAATGTTACGATCAACGAGCAGTTCTTCCAGGGCCATTTCCCCGGCGCCCCCGTGATGCCCGGGGTCTTGATTATCGAATGCATGGCGCAAGTGGCTGGGGTGCTGATTTACCGCGATTTACCCGACAAAGAAAAGAAACTGATTTATTTCACTGGAATTGAGAACGCGCGATTTCGGTTGCCGGTGGTTCCGGGCGATCAACTGTACGTGGAGATGGAATGTTTGAGCCGAAGGAATAATTTCGGCAAGATGCAAGGCCGGGCGACGGTGGAGGGAAAACTCGCCGCGGAAGCGGTGGTTCTTTTTGCGATTGTTGAGCGGCCCGGGACATGAAAGTTCACCCCACAGCCATCATTCACCCCAAAGCTGAGATTGCCGAAAGCGCCGTTGTCGGCCCGTATGCCGTCATCGGCGAAGGTGTGGAATTAGACGAGGATTCGGAGGTGATGGCCCATGCGGTTCTGGCCGGACCCACGAAGATCGGGAAGGGAAACCGTTTTTTCCCCTTCGCCTCCATCGGTCAGCCACCGCAGGACATGAAATACCAAGGCGAGCCGACCCGCTTAGAAATCGGCGACGGTAACACCTTTCGCGAATCGGTCACGGTTCATCGGGGCACGGCGCAGGCCGTCGGCGTGACGCGGATTGGGAACTTCAATCTGCTCATGGCTTACGTCCACATTGCGCACGACTGCCAGCTCGGGAATCACATCGTCATGGCCAATGGGGCCTCACTGGCGGGTCACGTGGAGATTGGTGACCACGCTATCATCGGCGCCTTTTGTGGCATTCATCAGTTCACGCGGATTGGAGCGCATAGTTTCCTGGGAGCGTACACCGTGGTCAACAAGGACATCTTGCCTTTCATGAAGACAACTACTGAACGGCCGATGACGGTTCTGGGGCCCAATCGTATCGGTCTGGAGCGGGACGGAATCAGCCAGGACGCCATCGAGGAATTGGAAGTGGCGTTTAGGCTGCTCTGCCGCTCCAAGCTCAATACCACGCAGGCGCTAGAGGCGATTGAGCAAAGGGGCTTTTCCTCAGAGCATGTAAAAACGCTGGTGGAATTCATCCGGCGCTCCGAACGTGGGGTAGCGAAGTAACCCTGAAGCCCGCGGTCGCGTCAGGAACAAGTGTTGGTTCAAGTTATCATGGCCAGGCGCCTTGCGCGAAGTCCTGAGCCTGCGCGGCAGGGCTGAAATGTGTCAGAGCGGGAGATTAGCCGGAACGGCCCCGTTTAGGAATCACATAGAAGCGGAAACCCGTTATTCAGCGATGTCAGGCTGCGGTGGGCATTGACAACAAGCGATGAAGGTGGCAATTCAAGAGGAAGGGAGAGCTAGAAGACGCAAGCACTCATGACCGATTTTCAGACGCCTAGCCGCCTTGCGGTCATTGCGGGCAATGGACGGTTTCCTTTCCTCGTCTTGGAGGCTGCCCGAGAGCGGGGTATCGAACCTTTGGTCATTGCCATCAAGGAGGAAGCTTCACCTGAGATCGAGAAGGCGGCGCCGGCACTTCATTGGCTTAGTCTCGGGGAAGCCCGTACATTGCTTGAACTCCTCCAGACGGAAGATATTCGTCAAGTGTTGCTGGCTGGACAGGTGAAGCACGCTCAGATTTTCAGTTCCATTAAACCGGACGGTTTGGTTCATCGCGTGTTACAGGGTTTGCACCGGAAAAACACGGACGCTTTGATCGGAGCCTTCGTGCGAATATTGGAGGGCCACCATATTGAGGTGTTGGACTCCACCCTTTTCCTCAAGCCACTGCTCGCTGAGCCCGGCGTTCTCACCGAGCGGTGTCCGAACGCGAACGAAGCCCAGGACATCGCTTACGGGCGCGAGATTGCGAAAAAGATTGCCGCTCTCGACATCGGGCAGACCGTGGTGGTGGCGGAGCGAGCTTGCGTGGCGGTCGAGGCCATGGAAGGGACGGATGCGGCGATCGAGCGTGCCGCAAAGCTCTCGAATGGCCGCCGATTGGTCGTGGTCAAGGTCAGCAAGCCGGAGCAGGACATGCGCTTCGATGTGCCCGTGGTGGGCCTCAAAACGATCCGTACGATGGTCCGATCGAACGCCGTGGTGCTGGCGCTCGACGCGGGTAAGACGCTCCTGTTCGAGCGGGAGCGCATGATTGAAGAAGCCCATCGAGCCGGAATTGCCATCCTCGGCATGAGCGATTGAGTTCTAGGCGAATCGAGAGCGGCAGCGAGGGCCGTTTTTTTTGACTTTGAGTGAAGGCGAGGCAGGCGTAAGGCCGCGCCGTGGCCTCGGAGGCTATCCCACGCGAGCGTTTGATGAAACCGTCTTCCGAAACGATTCCAGTTGTGGTTATTGGGGCAGGCGAGCATGGGAAAAGGCACGCCCGGCTGCTCCGTCGGATGGGAGGGGCGGAACTAACGGGGGTTTATGATCAACGGCCCGAACGGTCTCAGGAGGTGGCAACGGAACTTGGCGTGCGCTCTTTTTCAAGTCTCGAGGAGGCTCTTGACCATGGCCGGGCCGCCAGCATCGTTATCCCCACCAGCGGTCATGCGGCGGTTGCCAGCCGCGCGCTCGAAAGGGGCCTCGATGTCCTTGTTGAAAAGCCCATCGCCGGGACGGTGGAGCAGGCAGACCATTTAATTCGCCAAGGCGCAAGCCTCGGGCGTATTCTACAAGTGGGCCACGTAGAGCGTTTTAACCCAGGGGTGCTTGCGGCTCGCGCTGTCACTCGCAATCCTCTTTTTCTCGAAGTGCATCGCCTGGGAGTTTTCAGCCCCCGCAGTCTGGACGTGGACGTTGTTTTTGATCTGATGATTCATGACCTGGATCTCGCGCTTTGGTTGGTTCGGGCGCCTGTCACGGAGGTGCGGGCAGTCGGCTTGGCGGTGCTCTCGGACAAGGTGGATATCGCCAATGCGCGGGTAGAATTCGAGAATGGCGCGGTGGCCAATTTTACTGCCAGCCGAGTCAGCACTGAGAAGATTCGAAAATTCCGCTACTTCCAGCCCCACGAGTATATCTCCATAGACTTCTCCCGCCGTGATGCCTTATTGCTGACGGTGGACCGAAATAGCCCAACGCCTCGGATCAATTTCCGCAAGCTGGACGCTCCGGCAAAGGATCCCCTGGAGGCAGAGCTGGAGTCCTTTGTCGAATGCGTGCGAACGCGCCAGCCCCCCTTGGTTGGAGGGCTCCAGGGCCGCGAGGCTCTAGCCTTAGCCGTTCGAGTCATGAGTTGCATCCAAGAACATGCGGCCCGCGTACATCTCTCCGAAGCCGGAGTGGAAGGTCACAGAGATGACCATTAGTCAAGCGCGGGGGTTTTCTCACGCGGGTTATGGGTCTAACAAGCAGGAACTATGGGGAATGACCCTGAACTGAGGCTGTTGCTCGAGTGGGAGAGCGAGGCGGCACGCTGGCGCCACCGTGCCACCTTTTTACTCGCCATCGTTCTGCAAATCCTTCTGGCCATTTTCTTGGCGATATCGCCGCATCTGTTTCCGGCCAGTTGGCTGGTTGCCGAGAAGATTCCATCGGGGCCCCGTCCCAAACCGACCATGTTGTTTTTCCCTTCAGGGTTGGCACAAAAGTTGAGGAAGCCTCCACCGACCAACATCCTGTCAAATAAGAATCGGCTGGCTCAGGGACCCGCGCCGAAGGTGAATCCGAAGGGTCTCATGGCCCCTTACATCAAGGGAAACAGCAAGCTGCGGGAGTTAGCCGGCGGCGGGCGCCATCGCCCCTCACCGCCTATGCCTCCTCCCACGCCTCGGGCGCAAGCGGCGATCCATGCTCCCACGCCGCCAGAGGCAGAAAGAGCACCCAAACCCCCGCAGCGTGAAGCGCAGTTGCGGCTTTTGAATATACCCACGGCTCCTCCTCGGGGGAAATCAGGCTTCCAGACGCCATTCGCCCGAACGCCAGGCCAGGCGATTCGCCAGTCACTCGAGGCTGCCGTGCAAGATCAAGGGCTTGGCGCTGGAGTGGGGCCGGGAAACTCGGAGGATCAGCTTCAAAATCTGAATCCTAGTTTTTCTACCTCCGGCCCCGTGATCCTTTCTAACACGCGAGGGGTGAACTTCGGGCCCTACCTAGCGCGCGTGGTGTATATCGTCCGAAGGAATTGGTACGCCGTCATTCCGGAAGCCGCGCGGCTGGGTGAAAAGGGGCGGGTGGCATTGGTTTTTGAGATTGTGAAGGACGGCGGGGTGAACCAGCTTCGGCTGATCAGCTCATCGGGGTCGCAAGCGCTCGACCTCGCGGCTCTCGCTTCCATCAAGGCTTCAAACCCATTTCCGCCGCTACCCAGCGAGTTCACCGGCAAGCGCCTCGTACTGGAATTCATTTATTTTTACAACATGAATGTGAACTATTGAAGCCCCTCGCGCAGGTCGGTTAGAATTCGTTTGTGGAGAAGCAAATTTCAACTGGTGCTGTTGCACCAGCCGGTGAGGCGGAATCCTTCCGGGCGGGCGCCGGCGGCGCGCCCGGATCATCCAATCTTCAAAGTGCTCCGACCCTCCAAGGCGCAGGTGCTCGGTGGATTGCTTCTGCTGGCGATCGTCCTGACTCTTCTGCTCTTTCGTTACGGGCGATTGCTTCGGTGAGTTCGCTGAAGGAAGGCTGGCCGCTGGTTGTCATCATCGGCCCAACTGCTTGCGGAAAGAGCGCTCTCGCGGTACGTGTGGCGGAAGAATTTGACGGTGAAATCGTCAATTGCGACTCGGTTCAGATTTACCGCGGATTGAACGTGGGGTCAGGCCAGTTGAGTCTCGAGGAACGGCGGGGCATCCCTCATCATCTGCTCGACATGGTGGCTCCGGAACAGCTCTTCACGGCAGGGGATTACCGCCGCGAGGCGACCCAACGCCTGGAGGAAATACGCCAGCGGGAGCGTTTACCCATTGTGGTGGGTGGAACCGGCCTTTATCTCCGTGCTTTGCTGGAAGGGCTTTTTGAGGCGCCCGGACGCTCGCCAGAGCTTCGAGCCAGGCTAAAGGCCATGGCGGAGCGGCGGGGGCGCGAGTTCGTGCATCGGTTGCTCCGGCGGCTCGATCCGGTGGCGGCCGCGCGGATTGGGTGCAGGGATCTTTCCAAAGCCGTGCGGGCTATCGAAATCTCGATCCTGCTCCGCCAGCCGATGTCCAGGCTTCAGGCAGCAGGACGCAAGGGCCTGCGTGGATTCCATCCCATAAAGGTTGGATTCAATCCTGACCGCGCGCAGCTCTACGAACGCATTAATCGCCGCACAGAAACCATGTTCGCCCAAGGTCTGCTGGATGAAACCCGGCAAATGCTTTCCCACCCTGAAGCTTCCGACCTTAAGCCTATAAGCGCGTTAGGTTACCGCCAAGCGATTGAGGCTCTTCGCGGAAGAATCACGGTCAGCGAGGCCCTCCGAGCCGCTCAACAAGCCACTCGGAATTACGCCAAGCGGCAA
>JAJYNF010000266.1 GCA_021786455.1 Acidobacteriota bacterium | reverse complement strand
GGGACACTGGCGCTACCGCACGGGCGCCACAGCTTTTTGAAGCTTTCCAAGCATCGTCCAACTCGCCCCGCTTGCATGTGACGCGCCGCTCCTGCGGTGGAGACGCAGGACCTCACCGTACAACTCACCCTTGAAAAAATGGAACGCAGCTAATTGGCCGTACCGCGACTCTTTACTTTTTCTGGACCGCCTTCGGTTGATTGGTCGTCTGACGGGGCCGCCGGGGCTTGAATGGAACAATATTCCGGATCATCTTGGTCCGCGGAGGATGTTTCCGCATAGCAGCGGTAAGCTGGTTTTGGCAGTCATAGAGGTTTCCCTGCATGAGGGCGTAAATCCGGTCGTGATTACGGGTGAGAAACGCTACGTAAGGCTCGAGTGCCGCCTCAAGCGTGAAAAGATCATTCCAGGATTGCTCAAACATGCCGCCCACTTGCCGGCTTTGGTAACGGCTGACCAGATTCGCCACGCGACGAAGCGGCGTGCGCAGGTTTGTCATGGCAGCGTAAGTCTGGAAAGCCAGGTACTCGCTGTCCACCCGCCCGGAAAATTCAGCGCGCGCGGTCTCGAGTGAGTCCAAGGATTCCGCCAGTGCCTCCAGGGCGCGTCCGAGGGACACGGCCTGGTCCGACGGCATGTTGAGCAGTTCAGGATGGACTTGAGTCATCAAATCACGAACGCGCGTTTCCAACTGCCAGACCTTGAGGAGCATTCGTTGCGTTTCGGCGGGAAGCATGTAGCCCGGCTGGCTGGCCATCGAAGGCGGCGGGGTTTGGAGCGCCGCGGGCACCTGGATTTTCTCGGTCTGAATAACGGGAGCGCCTTTAGGTCGGCTCGATGAATTTGTCAGAGGACGCGAAGCAGAACCGGACTGTCCTGCCGCCCCCGCTGTCGCCGCGAGCGCCAGGGCCACGCATACGGCGGCGCGCCGCATCAGCTTTTTTCGCCCGCATGTCCGTTCGTGGTTCAAGGACTTCGCCTCGTCATGTCAGCCGCGCCTCCTGGGTCAGTCGAGATGCTGCACTTCTGCGCTTATTTTGAAAAACGGCCTGGGCCAACCGCGCCCCCAACGGTTGACTTCCCACCGCGCCTGCAAAAACTTGATTTGAGAATATTGGCTCAAGTTGAGTGCCGCCGGCTTCAGACCGGGATAGAACATTTCCGGAAACCAAAAGAGGGGCCTATCACCCCATTCCACAGCGTCCGGCGATCCCCAAACGGAGAGCCGCAGCGATTCCTGCTCGATCACCTCATGAATCCGAAGCACAATTAATAGTGGCTGGCCGGCGAGCTGCCCGAGCTCAAACGGCGCGCCCACACCATTTGTTTGGACAATGGTCGTCGAGGGGACCAAATAGCCTGCAACGCGTTCTGATACTACGTCCATAACCACTGACGTGCCACCCCCTTAACACAGCCGTCGAGCCATAGTAGCACAGGGGTTTGCGTGGCCTCAACCTCGCCGCTCCTCTCCGGATTCACGCTCCCCGTTGCCGGCATCTTTCCGCATGAATAAGTCAACCCCGACTCCTCAGTCCGAGTTGAAGCGCGACCGCATCTTCCACCGCTGTCAGGTCAGACAAGGACAAGGCTTCGATGCGGTCCCGGAGACGAATCTTCAACACGGTCGCGATCTGGTCCGCCATCGCCTTGGCTTGCCGCCCACCTACCGTCACCAGCGCCTCGCCGGGATAGACCTTCGCGGTCTGGCTGGTCAGTGGCACGACAATCACGCGATTCAGCGCCTCGTTCGCGGCGTTATTGCTGACGATGACTGCCGGACGGGTCTTGCGAATCTCACCGCCCAGGGACGGATCGAACGACACCCACCAGACGTCGCCCCTTCTAATTCTTGACGTCGCCAATCAGCCCCTCGCTCCATTCCTCAGCCTCCGCTTCTCGCTCGCGGTCGGCGGCCATTTCCTGGTACCCCGCTCGCAGTTCGGCATGTTGCGAACCCTGGAGTTGCTCGACCTTTTCCAGCACCACATCCCCAAGCTCAGGGGGCAGAATCTCCCAGGTTGGCTTTCCCCTTGATTGTGGGTGGCCTAGTCCGCGTTCACCCTCGTCCCCATTCCAACGAAAACCTATGCACAACTTACCGGCTTTGCCGTACTCCAACAAGGCAACCGACCATTCGCCGGGCCCGCCGTTGTAAACGACCTCCCGGATAGACTTGACTCGATTCTTTGGGCTCAAAACCGTTTCTGGATTCACGTAAGCCATAGATTGCCTCCGCATCTGGAGCATACATCTAGTTACACATATGCGTCAACATCTATCTGTACCTGCTGAGCTTTTGCTGCGTAGGCCAGAAAGCGCCCCCAGATTTTAAGGCGCACCGGTAGCCGCGAAACTGCCTTCCGTGTCGCGGGTTCTTTGATGATCCCACGAAAGGCCCGCGACGGACAAAACACCGTCGCGGCTACCCGTCGAGCCATCGGACCAAATTCCTAAAAATCTTCAACCCGTCCTGCGAATAATGCGCGGGCAATGACGCGCGCTCGGGGTGCGGCATCAGGCCGAGGACGAGGCCCGTCGCGTCCATGACGCCGGCAATCGCTTCCGGCGAGCCGCTGGGATTGTCGGGATACTCGGTCGCGGGCTTTCTGTTCGCGTCGGCAAAACGAAACGCCACGCGCGGCGGCTGAGATTGGCTTTTTGGAAAAAACGCGCGGCCTTCGCCGTGCGCGGACGGCATTTCCAAAACCTCGCCCGCCAAACCCTCCGTCCAGATGGACGATTCGCCCGAAACCAGCAATCGCACCTTGCGATCCTCAAACCGTGCCGACTCATTTTCGAGGAGAGCCATGTCGCGGCACCCAAGAACGCCGCCGGCCAAAATCCCCGCTTCCGCCAGCACCTGAAATCCGTTGCAAATTCCCAAAATGGGTCTTTGGGCTCCAAGAAATTCAGCAAGCTGGTCCCGCAGTTGTGCTACCAGCATGAGCCCGAAAATCCTGCCCGCGCCCAGATGGTCGCCATAGGAAAAGCCGCCGGGAACAATCGCCGCCGGGTAATCCGTCAGGCGCGCGCGCGAGTCCATCAGGTCCTTGAGCAGGACGAGCTCGGCCGCTCCGCCGGCGCGCTCGACGGCAGCGATGGTTTCCTCGTGGCAATTCGTTCCCGGAGCGTAAAGGACAGCCACGGGCGACTTGTTCATTCGACGACCTCCCGAAACGTCGCGCTCCATTTTTCGGCGAGCGCGCCGACCGATTCCGTCCACAGCGTCTCGCCGGATTCGGAAAGATCGAGGCGAGGCTCGGACAAAACTTCGCCGATGACGTGATAAGGAACGCCGGCCAAAACTTCATCCAGCTCGGTTTCCGGATCAACTTCCAAGAGCATCGCGCCCGTGAACTCGCCGAACAGGAACCCGTCGCGGCGGCCTCGGGCATCGCGCAGGCATTCGAGGCGCGCGCCTAGTCCCGAGCCCAAAGCGGCTTCAAAAATCCTCAGCAGCGCGCCCCCTTCGGCAATCGCCGAAGCGGACACGTATCCGCCGCGCGCCTGGAGCGCCAGCACGGCGTCCCAAAGCGCGCGAATCTCCGCCGCGTCGCCGGGTGGGTAGAGCCGCTCGCCGCGCTGGCCGGTGAGATCGGCATAGACGCTTCCGCCCAGCGCCTCGGCTCGGACCCGGCCCACCAGCACCAGTTCGTTGCCCGGGCGCTTAAAATCCTTCGTCACGATTTTGCCCACATCCGGCACGCGGGCCATCGCCGCGACGGCCAGCGTCATGGGAACGTCTATGCGGCGGCCGGCGGTTTCAAACGTGCCGGAGCTCGAGTCCTTGCCAGAAACGAATGGCACGCCGAATTCGACCGAAAGCTCGGCAATGGCTTCCACCATCTGCGACAAATCCCAGGCGACCTCGGGCGTCAGGCGCGGCGTATAGAAATTGTCGCAAAGCACCATTTCGCGGTAGCTCGCGCCGGCGGCGACGGCTTTGGTGATGGCCTCGATCATCATCAGGCGAGCCGCGTCGCGCGGGCTGACGTCGCCGTAAAAAGGATTGAACGCGACCGTGGTCACGACGCCGTAAGGCTTGCCGCGCAACGGCGCGGAAACGTACAGGTTCGTGGGCATACAATGGTTGCGGCCGGCCAATGGACCGACCGCCGTCCGGCCCTGCACCGTGGTATCAAAGCGCGCGCCAGCGGCGCTCTGGTCGCAGCAATGATAGTGGGCCAGCACGCCTTCAACCGCTCGCGACCATTGTTCCGCCGTCGCCGGCTCGGAAATCGAAAGCGGCGCGAGTTGGCGTTTGGGCGCTTCGGTGGCGATCGGATCGAGCGGGCAGGCGCCCCAAAGGAAACTCATCTCGAGATCCACAACTTTTTGCCCGCGCCAGAAAACCTCCATGCGGCCGGAGTTGGTGAAGCGGCCGACTTCGGCGTGGGGAACTTCGAAGCGGTCGAGAATCGTCCGAGCCTGGGCCATTTTGTCCGGCGGCACGACCAGCAGCACGCGCTCCTGCGATTCCGAAAGCAGAATTTCCCACGCCGTCAGGCTCCTGTCCTTGAGCGGCACGCGGTCGAGGTCGAGCGAAACGCCGCTTTCGGCAGCCATCTCGCCCGCGGCGGAAGACAATCCGCCCGCGCCAAGATCGGTGACGGCGCGAAGACAATCGGCGTCGCGCAGAATGGGAATGGCGGTCGTAAAGCGCCGCTCGGTGATGGGATGGCCGATTTGGACGGCGGCAAATTCCCTTTCGAGTGTCGAGGCCGTCATCCCGGTCGAGCTGGCCGTTGCCCCGTGGATGCCGTCGCGCCCGGTTTCGCCGCCGATCAGCACGGCCAGATCGCCCGGCTCAGGCCGGTCCTTTTGAGCGTATTTTTCCGGAATCAGCCCGATCGAATGGCCGAGCGCCAGGCACTTGGCGTAGCCGCCGTGGCAGCGGTAGATCGCGTGCATCATCGGAATGCCCATCGGATTGACGTAGTAGCTCGTGGCCCGGATGGATTCGGTCAGGATGAATTGCGGATGGAGCGCGCCCGCGGGGACCTGGTCTTCGCCCAGGCGCGGGTCCATCGTGCCCATGATCGTGGTGCCGCCGATCGGATAGGCGCCTTTGCCGAACCCCAGCGTGTCGCGAATCACGCCGCCGTGCTTGGTGGCCACGCCGCCGAAGGGCGCGATGGAACTGGGAAAATTGTGCGTCTCGCCTTTGATGGTCACGACGAAGCCGTCGTAAAACTCCATGCCGCCGGCGTTGTCCTTGAAGGCGCTCGCGACCAGCGGATGATGAATGCGCGCCGTGGCGGCGGAAAGGCGCTTGAGCAAGCCGAGGCTTTTCCACGTGGTGTGGTAGCAGTGATCGCTCCAGCTCTGCGCGAGGATTTCAAGCTCAGCGTCGGTGTGCGGGCGGCGGCGTTGCGCTTCGTGGGCCTGAATCACTCGCATTTGGGAAAGCGGCGCGTACCAGGAACGCTCACGCGAAAGCTCCAGAAGCTGGGCGTCGTCGAGACCGGCAAGCGAGACCGTTTCGACCGGCTCCGGCTCGCCGGTAGGACGAAGCGAGTGAAGAGCTTCTCCCGGCTCGCGCGCCCGCTCGACGATCTTGTTATAGAGAAAACGCGCCGCGAGCTTTTGCGCCACATCGTTCTCCAACCCGAAAAACTGATAACGTCGGCCCAGGCGCGCGAACTCCAGGCTATCCTCCCCAAGCGCCCGCGCCGCTTCGAGAATGGACGGCGTCTCGGGATCGGTGACGGCCGGACGGTAAGCGATCTCAATAATCGGGCCGCGAGCCGGATCGAGCTGCGTGCGGTCGGAAGCCGTTTGGTAAAGCGGATTCACCAGGAGCGGCATGAGCTTCGAAACGTCCACACGGCCTTCCAGCCAGACAACGCGCTCGATCGAGAAGCTCGTCAGCCGGTCGTACCCGTGGCGGCGAAAAAAACTCAGCCAGCCCCGCGCTTCCGGGTCGTCTTCCGAGAGGACATATAACGATTGGATCGGCATGAAGGTCTGCTCACCCATGATTATAACAATGTTCCGTAGCTGAACATCTCCGGGCTTGCGCTTAGTGCTGCCGTTCGGATTTACGGTTACGTATTTCAGCAGCGACTGCGTCCTC
>JAJYNF010000070.1 GCA_021786455.1 Acidobacteriota bacterium | reverse complement strand
ATGGTGGTCACCTCAGAATTGAGGCAGATTGAGGGCACATTGGGACTGCCGGGCCTGGTCTCGATCACCGACCACGATACGATTGCCGCGCCTCTGGCGTTGCGCGCGCAACCGACAACCGCCTCGGTGCCCGTTTCCGTCGAATGGACGATTCCTTTTCGGGGCAACTCATTTCATATCGGTGTTCATCATCTTCCTCCCGACAGCGCTGTCGCGGTCGTGAAGGAGCTGGGACGCTATACTCAGGAGCCCGCCGAGGAAAGGCTGCGCGATTTGTTTGCTCTTCTGGATAGTTTTCCTGAAACGCTTTTAGTTCTCAATCATCCCTTTCACAACATCTATCGAGTGCCGAGCGCCGCGCATCTCAGCTCGCTTCGGCAGCTTGTGGCGTTCTGCCGCCCTTGGATTCACGCGGTCGAGTTCAATGGCATGCGCTCGTTTAGCGAAAACCAGGATGTTCTGGCGATGGCCGAAGACCTTGATCTCCCCATTGTCGCTGGCGGCGACCGCCACGGCTGCCATTCCAATACGTTGCTCAACCTGAGCCCGGCAGAGGCTTGGGAGGCATTTATCGCGAGCGTCCGCAACGACCGGAGGAACACCATCGTTATCCTTCCCGCGTTTGATGAGCCGGCGCCTCTGCGAGAATTGGCTACGGCCTGCGATGTCGTGCGGGATTATCCGCGGTATCCCCAGGGCCGCCGCCGGTACACAGACCGCATATTCGTGGATATGGACGGCGTTGGATTGCACCCGTTGTCCTATTACTGGGATGGCGGGGGCAAACCCGCTTGGTTGAGCCCGGTCATCTTGGCGTTGATTGCTCTTGGGAACGACCACGTCCGGCCTATACTAAGCTGGTTGCTGCCTCGCGCTTCGCAATTCGACCGCACCCGATGGCCGCGGCAAGGCGGCGAGAGCGATCAGCAGCCCGGGCTCGACTAATCACGCTGCGGCACGTCAAACGCCGCTGCGCTCCCAAGGAGGGTTACTCTGCGCATCGCCGTGTTCACCGAGAGGTTTCTGCCGAAGATAGACGGTATTGTGACACGTCTTCTTCACACCATTCGCCACTTGCGCGAATCGGGGCATCGAGTGCTCGTGATTGCTCCTGAAGGCGTCACCGAGTTTGAAGGGACGCCGGTTCATGGAGTCGCGGGTTTCAAGTTTCCGCTCTACCCGGATCAAATCCTGGCGGTCCCAAGGCCCTCGATTGGACGGGTGCTGGCCTCATTCCAGCCCGATGTGCTCCACGTGGTTAGCCCGGCTTTGCTGGGCATTTCTGCCTTTTACTATAGCTCGGCGCGCCGTGTTCCGCTCGTCGCCTCCTACCATACGCATCTTCCCAAATACCTGCGTTATTACGGGATGGGTTATCTGGAAGGGCTTATGTGGTGGGGTATCAAGGCGGGTTACAACCGGGCAGACCTCACGCTCGTCACATCCCGCAGCGTGCAAACTGACCTCCAAAGCCGCGGACTCCAGCGAGTGGAGCTGTGGCGGCGGGGGGTTGATACGGACATGTTCCATCCCCAACGCGTTTCACAGGAGATGCGTGCGCGGTTGACGCAAGGGCATCCGGAAGACAAGTTGCTCTTGTATGTCGGCCGCCTTTCAGCGGAGAAAGAAATTGAACAATGCCGCCTCGTTCTATCCGAAGTCCCGGGGCTCCGGCTAGCGGTCGTCGGTGATGGCCCCCATCGGCGCAAACTAGAGCAATACTTTGCTGGCACTTCGACCTACTTTGCGGGTTACCTGAAAGGAGCGGATCTGGCCGCAGCTTTTGCTTCCGCCGATGTCTTTTTTCTACCTTCAAGAACGGAAACCCTTGGACTCGTGCTGCTGGAAGCGATGGCTGCCGGCTGCCCCGTGGTGGCCGCCGCGGCGGGGGGCGTGGTGGACATTGTGCAAGACGGCGTCACCGGCTATCTTTATGAGCCGGAAAATCCGGGGCAGGCGGTCTCGGCGATTCTCCGGCTGTTGACCGATGACGCGCGCCGCGAGCAGACGCGCCGACATGCCCGGCGAGAAGTGGAGCCGTGGAGCTGGGCTGCGGCGACGCGGCAGCTTGAGGATTACTATCAGGGCGTCATTCGACGCGAAAAGGAACTCCCCGGGAAGATTGCGGCGTGCCGCCTTTCCGGCGCTACGGCCGAGAATATCTGCGAAACGCTGTGCATCTCCCGAGCCACTTTCCGCCGGCACTCTCGTCCTCTGCCGGAAGTCGGCTGGCGCGATTGACCCTCTGCGGAACAACGGTCAATCCACCTTCAGAATCCGCAAGGCGGCTTTTCTAAAAAAGCGCCCGCTCGATGGCGCGCGGCGGGGCATGAAAAGCGCCTTGAGCATTTGCACGGGTCTCGGCAGGGTTGGGTTCTGGGCACCGGCAGCAGGGAAGAATTCCGCCAAGGCTTGCTTCGGATGAGTCCGTAAATGGTCAAACCAGGCGACGCGTTGAACGCAAAATATCGTGCAGTAAGGCGCGCAGCCCTTAACCCGTTCGGATTCGCGCTCAATGTCCTTGAGCGTGTACTGGGAAAGCGGAATGCCCGGATGCCCGCGTTGGGCCAGGCAATAGTGAACCAGGCCGTCTTCACAAATATAAAGATGCCGGCCGCCAGCGGTGCAATGCCACTGGTTGGGCAAGCCTTGAACCAAGTTCCGGGCCCACGGGTTGTGCCGTACAAACGAGAAGCGCGAGCTGGACAGAGATTCAATCTCTTGGAGAACGCTCTGGTGTCGCGCGCTTAACGGCTGAATGCGCCCCGAAGCGTCGTGAACAATCCCCGCCGTGCTGACGAGCCCGAGCTCGTGGGCGCGCCGCGCGATCTCCAGCGCGTCTTCAGGACGGTCGTACGAGGCGCCGACGACCGAGTGGATGCTGACTTGAAACTCCGCAAACTGCGCCAGCCAGCGCAGCTTTAGATCGAGAACCTTCAGGCTTTTCTTCGACACGGCGTCCGGCTGGATATTGTCAACACTGATTTGGAGACGGTCGAGGCCGGCCCGATTCAACCGCTTGATGCGTTCAATCGTCAGCAAATAACCGTTGGTGACTAGAATCGCGATCATGCCTCGAGCGCGAACCCGCCGAATTACGTCATCCAACTCAGGATGGAGCAAAGGTTCGCCGCCGGTTAGCGTGACGATGGTAGTGCCGAGCCGAGCGAGCTGGTCAATTCGGCGGGCCAGATCTTCGGTGGGAACGGGTTTGGAAAAGTCGTCAAACTCGTTGCAGTAAGCGCAGGCGATATTGCATCGGCGCGTAACCACCACGTGAGCGAGCACCGGATGGTCGGACGATTTCAGGGCCAAAGCGACCATCCGCGCTTCGCGGTACGTGCGGTGCCAATCTTTGACGGCACGGCGGAGGTGAATCTTCAACATCGAGCCTGCTCCTCAAAACGAGAACTCCCCGCGCGAAGCTTCCTCCTTCGTGCGGCGACGATACCCAACAAGATCAGAAGCTTCCTCCCGCCGCGACGGTCGCTTTCTTGGGATGCGAGCGGCAGTTCCGAGGTTCGCGCCAGTTGATTCGAGGCAAGATGACCTCCGGGTCAATTCGGTCCCGGTATCTCGCGGCAATATTCATCAGTGAATCGAGCAGGGAATCGGAAAGGAAATGGGGTTTCAGGCCCAACTCGATCAATTTGGAGTGTTTCGCGTTGTAATAATGATCTTCGGCCTCGACGCGAGGATCGGGCAGGCAAGCGATCTCAACGTCCATTCCCATCTTGCGGGCGGCTGTTTGCGCCATGGACCCCAATTCTCTCACGGAGAATTGCTCGGTAAATTGATTGAACACGCGAAACTCGCCCGGCGAAGCCGGATTCGAGCACGCGAGCTCAATGCATCGGACCGTGTCCCGAATGTCCAGGAACCCGCGGGTTTGGCCGCCGTGGCCATAGACGGTGAGCGGATGTCCGATAACTGCCTCGACGCAAAACCGATTCAGCACCGTGCCGAAAATCTCATCGTAATCAAAACGGTTGATTAATGCCTCATCGAGCGATGTCTCTTCCGTGACGGTTCCATATACAACGCCCTGATTAAGATCCGTGGCGCGGAGCTTCCAGATCTTGCAGGCAAACATGATGTTGTGGCTGTCATGGACCTTCGAGAGGTGATAAAAAGAGCCGGGCTGCTTGGGAAAAGGAAGAAGATCCTTTCGGCCGTTATGCTCGATTTCAATATAGCCTTCTTCAATATCAATGTTGGGCGTGCCGTATTCACCCATGGTGCCCAGCTTGATGAGGTGGCAGTCGGGTTGAAATTCACGAATGGCAAACAGCAGATTTAGCGTCCCCACAACGTTGTTGACCTGGGTAAAGGCGGCGTGCGCCCGGTCTAACATCGAGTAGGGCGCCGAACGTTGCTCGGCAAAATGGATCACGGCCTCCGGCTCCATCTCCTTCATCGCCGCGGCAAGAAAATCGTAATCCGTCACGTCGCCGACAAAGAGTTCAATCGTGTTCCCGGTCAGCCCTTTCCAGATTTGTAATCGTTCGGCCAGGGGGCGAATTGGCGTAAGCGTCTGGATTCCCAATTCGTCGTCCCATTGGCGCCGCGAATAGTTATCCACGATAGATACGGCATGGCCTCTTGCCGAAAGATGTAACGCCGTTGCCCAGCCGCAGTATCCGTCTCCGCCCAACACCGCGATCTTCATATTCTCTCCAAGGTCCCGCTATCACCGCACGCCCTGTCATCTCTCTCCGGCAGATTTTCTCCTTGCACAGCTATTGTAACTGACTCTTAGAAAATTTGTATGACGCTTTGGAGTCCCATAGCGGTTGTCTCCCGATTACTGAAAGGGGGACTGCTTCCGGGTCGTGCATTCGGCTGGAACCTGCGAGGGGGCGCGAGTCGCCTCCGGATCCGCCTCTGCCCAAGAGGGGTCATGCGAGCGAGCCACCGCGGTTACGATGCGCCGTTCCATGCCCCGAACGTAATAGAACAATCCGAGCCCGCTGACGAGCGCCGCCCACACTCTCCAACAAAGAACTGCTTCGGCGCCGCCCGCTAAGCCGCTGAGCTTGAAGAGCGTATTGAAAGCCATTTCTCCGACTCCAAGCCCGCCGGGAGTAATCGGAAGACTGTTCGCAATCTGCCCGATGGGCACAATCAGACAAAGCCTCCAGACGACGCTCGCCGGGTTGACAATCCGTAGGCCCACCGCAATCACGCCGACCATCGAAAGGTTGGCGAGCAGTGACAACCCCAGCGCGGCCCAAAGCGTCTTGGAGTGGCCTCGGTATGCCCGAACCGTTTCGAGCGCCCGTAAAGCGAATCTTCGCAGCGACGAATAGCCAACGATGTCGGCAAAGTGGCTGACGCCGGAGGGGCGACCTAAGCACAGCAGGAGTAAGCCCAGTAGGGAAGTCACAATGACGGCGTAGGTCCCCACGATGACCCCCAGCGTGTGGACGCGTGAGACGAGCGGCCAGAACGTTGGCGCAAAAATCAAGGGGAGGGCCAGCAAGGAAAACAAGCCGACGATTCGGTCGAAAACCACAACGGTTGCCACTTGCGTCCGGCGGCCGCTGTTCTCCCGCGTGGCATAGAACAATATGGCCACCGGTCCGCCGGAGGCGCCGGGCAGGAAAATGTCGAAGAACAGGCCTATAAGAGTTAATCTAAAAGATGTCTTCAGAGGGAGGGCTAGCCCCTGGGGTTGGAAAAGCATGGAAAGCCGCCACGATATGAGCGTGAGGTGGAGGAGGATCAGCGCGATAGCGACAAGCGTCAAAGGCCACAACGTGAAAAGACGCTCAAACGCCCGGAGATGAATAAAACCAGACTTTGCCAGATAAACAATAAGTCCGATGCCGACGCTCAGCCTGACGAGCGCGAAAAATATGCGGCGCCCGGACTTAAGGGGAGTATCTTGCGTCGGCCAGAAGGGAGGTCCCGCAGGGCCGTGAGGTTTCGGTTCTTGTGGAGAGGGGCCGGTTGTGTCGGGCGAGCTCACGAGCCTCCTTTGCCGGATCCGGGGTTTTCGACGGCTCCTCCGTCATTATGGTCTCACGAAATGAAAAAGCGGCGCAAGGTATCCTCACCATGAAAGCAGCAAGATCCATA
>JAJYNF010000192.1 GCA_021786455.1 Acidobacteriota bacterium | reverse complement strand
ACGCAACGCGGCAGGACGCGCGCGATTTCCTTTCGCTCGCGGCGGAGATCCCGGTGCGAACGGAAATTGAAACCTTCCAACTGGAAGATGCCAACCGCGCGCTTCAGGCGGTCCGCCACAGCCGCTTGCGCGCCGCCGCGGTGCTCAAGATTTAATGGGAGGAGAAAAATCCGACCCAGGTCACTGAGACAACCGGCGAGGCCACCTTCCACCATTTGCCGCCAAGGCCAGACTGGGAAGGCGAAGGATGCTGTTCTGGAGCTCCTTGGCGCTCGAAGCAGGTTCTTCATCGTGGCTCGCCCAGAAAAAGGGAATTGTCCCCCGCTCCCGACGGGTCCTCCCCTCCGAAATCGCAGCGACCCTTGCCCCGCCGATGGTTCACCTTGCAACTCCGTCTATCGGTGAGAAACGCAGGCTAAGCCTGCTTCCATTGTTTGAGGGGGAGCATCGGTTGTCCGCGCGCCATTACCTCTTTTCCTTACTCCTCGTGCCGACTGCGTTTGCGCCCGTGTTGGCCACGCCAGACCTGAGATTGACAACGCCTAACACGAAAACCATACTGAGCTTGAGCGCTTATAGCAGGCAAGCTAGGGCGCGGCGAATTCAACCCTCTTTTCTGACCGCAATGTCGGCAACCACGGCCAATTCGGCGCTTTTGGTGGACCTCTACGAGCTGACGATGGCGGCCGGCTACTTTGACCACCACGTGGACTGCCGCGCCACGTTCGAGCTTTTTGTGCGGCATCTGCCGCCGCCGCGATCGTACTTGGTTGCTGCGGGGATCGAGGCGGCGCTCGACTATCTTGAAAACCTCGCGTTTACCGAAGACGACGTTCAATTTTTGCGGTCCCAAGAAGTTTTTAAGAACGTCTCTCAATCGTTTTTCGATTATCTCCGAACGTTGCGTTTTACGGGAGAGGTCTGGGCGGTTCCGGAAGGCACGCTGGTGTTCGCCGAGGAGCCCCTCGTGCAGATCACCGCGCCCATTTTGGAGGCGCAGATTGTCGAGACTTATCTACTCTCGGTGATTAACTTTGAGACGCTGGTGGCCTCGAAAGCGGCGCGGGTCGTGCGGGCTGCCGCTGGGCGGGCGGTCTTCGAATTCGGCACGCGGCGCGCGCACGGACCCGAGGCGGGCGTTTGGGCCGCCAGGGCTGCCTTCGTCGGCGGGTGCGCCGCCACGTCAAACGTCGAAGCGGGACGCCGATACGGCATTCCCCTGGCCGGCACCGCCGCGCATTCCTGGACTCAGATTTTTCCGAGCGAGCGGAAAAGCTTCGAGGCTTTGGCTGAAACTTTCCCTGAACACGCCATCCTGCTGATTGACACCTACGATCCCCTCGAGGGGGCACGCGCGGCGGCTTCACTCAGCAGAAAAATCGCCGGCGTGAGGTTGGACAGTGGAGACCTTTTGGAGAAAAGCCGCCAAGTGCGCCAGATTCTGGACGAAGGCAGGCTGAAAGACGCCATCATCGTTGCAAGTGGAGATCTGAACGAAGACAAAATCGAGCAGTTAGTCCAACAACAGGCTCCCATTGACGCCTTCGGCGTGGGAACGGAGCTGGCAACCTCCTGGGATTTCCCCGCGCTGAGCGTCGTTTATAAGTTGGTGGAGACCGAACGGAACGGGCGGGTTCAATATAAAACAAAACTCAGCGAGGAAAAGGTTTATTGGCCTGGGAAAAAGCAGGTCTTTCGTTACTTGCAAGATGGCCAATTTGACCACGACCTCATTGCCCGGGCGACGGAGAATTTTGCAGAAGGTCAGGCTCTGCTCCAGCCGGTGATGAGAGCGGGGCGACGATTGACGCCTCCCGCGCCAATCCAAAGCCTCCAGGCGCGCGCTCTCGAACAACAGGGGCGTTTGCCGCCAATCTATCACGCACTCCACAACGCCCCGAGGTATCCCGTACACAAGAGTATCGCCCTCGAGCGCCTGCTTGAGCAGGCGCGAGTCGAGCATCCGCAAAGCTCAGTCCCCGTCCTTCCTACCTGAAGGAGGAAATGCGTGGAGCAGAAACGAGCTTTCTTCGACGTGGACACGCAGGTGGACTTCATGCTGCCGTCAGGAAGCCTCTACGTGCCGGGAGCGGAGCGCATCATTCCTAATCTCGGCAAATTGATGCGCTATGCTTTGAACCACGAAATCCCGATTCTTTCGTCGGCAGACGCTCACCCGCCGGATGATCCTTCATTCAGCCAATGGCCTCCGCACTGCATGGTCGGCACGCCAGGCCAGCGGCGCATCCCGGAGACTCAACTTGACGGGGCGCTCATCGTTCCCAACCGGCCAAACGCATTTTCACCCCAAGACCCGTGGCCGCGGCAGATCGTGATTGAGAAACAGGAGTACGATGCCACGACCAACGTCAATTTCAACGCAATCCTGGCGGCATTGGGACGGCGGCGCTTTGTGGTGTTTGGCGTGGCGACGGACTACTGCGTCCAAAGCACGGCGCTCTCTCTGCTGCAGCGCGGCTTGCAAGTGGATTTGGTCACCGACGCCATCCGAAGCATTGTCCCGGAAACCGGACGAAAAGCTATTGAAGACGTGGTCGCGTCCGGCGGACGGCTGGTCACCACAGCAGTAGCCTGTCTGGAAGTAGGCTCTTGAAGGAAGTATGAAGCGGTGGCGCGCACTCCGGAGTCGCCCGCTTTCCCCTCTGGCCGCGTCGAGAAACAGCCCAGCTGCACCCCGCCGCTTGACGTCCCTCTGATTCCCCGGCCGCTTGACCTGCGGATCAATCCTTAAAGCGTTTTCAGGTAGGCAATCAGGTTGGCTAAGTCCTTCTTGCTGAACTTAGACTTGAACGCCGGCATGGGCATCGGTTTGGCGGACGGATTGCCATTCAGAACTTGGTGGAGCACGTTGGCCACCGTTGTTGGCTTGTGGCTGACCGGCAGCGTCTTGTTTTTGAAAAGACCTTTCAAACCCGGCCCAATCTTCGTCGTGGTTTGATTCGGAAAATGGCACAAGCTGCAATTTTGGTCGAAAATGGCCTTGCCCGCTTTGGCGTTGCCTTGCGGAAGTGAAGGCGCTTTGTTCTGGGCCGCAGCCACCAGGAACAGCGGGGACAAAACTGCCGCGGCAATTACAACGCCTTGCCAAAATCGCTCAGAACGCTTCTTCATAGCTTCCTCCATATCGTTTGATGACGCAAACTGCCTCAACGTGACGCAAATTCTTTCACTTGCTCCGCTCCGGCATCGAGCAGCATCTTGGCCAAATCGTCGTGAGCCGCTTCTCGCGGGTTGATGACGCCGACCAGGATTTTACCCTCCGCCACCGCCGGATCATACACATCCTTGCGCCATCGAGGCAGGCGCGCGCTGGCGAGCAGAGAGATGAAGGTCGTCAGAATGGCGCCGAGCATCGTCAGCTCATACACGATAACCCCGGTGGGCCACAAGGCGACGATGGGCATGTTTCCGGTTGGGAGCGGGTAAGCCCGTTGAGTAAGTGACACGAGCAGATAACCGGAAGTCCCGCCAATCAGTCCGCCCAGCGCCGCCAGCCAGGGCATGGCAGTTTTCTGTTCCTTCCAGCCCAGGTCAAATTCATCCAGCGGTTCGGAAGTTGCCAGGCAGATATTGCGGACCTCAAATCCCAGCGCGGAACAGCTCGAGCGAAGGCGATGCATGGCGCGCTCGGCGGAATGGGGATCGGAATAGAGGCCGTAAATGGCTTTCATAATTCCTCGGTCAGTTACCTGGAGCCGGTAAATCGGCGCCCGGGATCATGTGGGGCAGTTGAGCCTCGGAAGCCACGGGCCGCGAGGCCTCCGCCTCCTGCTGCCAGCCCAGCTTCATCTCCCATACCGAAATGATCGGTACCAGCTTCGAAAAGATCATATACAACAACGCCATCGCCGCGAAAGTGCCGGCCGTGATCGTGATCTCCACCCAGGTGGGGTGATAAGTGCCCCAAGAATAGGGCAGATACTTCCGTTCGAGCGGCGGCACGATAATCAGGAATCGCTCGATCCACATACCGATGACTACCGTGGTGGAAGCGATAACGGGGCCGGCGATGCTAAAGCGAAAATGCTTGATCGAAAGAATGGCGAACGGGATCACCAGATTGCAGAAAACCATGAACCAGAACAGATGGGTAAATCGCCCTTGCTGGGTGGACCAGTAAACGGCCATCTCCGGCGATTCGTTGCCATACCACACCGTCAGCCGCTCGGCGATGATGAAGTAAGCCCACACTAGGCTCATGAGCAGAAGCAATTTGCCGAGCTTGTCGAAGTGAAACGGCGTCAGATATTGCTCAAGATGGAAGGCCTTGCGCAAGAAAGCCATCGCAATAATCAAGGCAGCAATGCCGCTGAAGATGGCGCCCGCCACAAAATACGGGCCAAACACCGTGGAATGCCACATCGGCACCGGGGCCATGGCGAAATCCCAGGAGACGATGGTGTGCACGGAAACCGCGACCGGCAGAATCACCACCGCCATAATGCGCATGGCCATTTCCAAACGATGCCACTGCCTGGGCGTCCCGGTCCAGCCGAGCGAGAGCGCTCGATAGAGCTTTCTCCGCCATCCGCTGGCCTTGTCGCGCAACAGGGCAAAGTCCGGAATAGTGGGCAAAAATAGGAAGATGCTGCTGCCGGTCAAATACGTGCTGATGGCGAACGCGTCCCAAAGCAGAGGCGAGTGGAAATTCGGCCAGATGCCGCGTTCGCTCGGGTAGGGAAATAGCCAAAAAAACAAGTACGGCCGGCCCAGGTGAATGATCGGAAACATGCCTCCAATCACCAGCGCGAACACCGTTATGGCTTCGGCACAGCGCGTCACCGGCCGCCGCCAGGGCGCATTCGTCAGGCGCAAAATCGCCGAAATCAGGGTCCCGGCGTGGCTGATGCCGATCCAAAACACGAAGTTGGTAATGTAAAATCCCCAGAAAACCGGCCGGTCAAGCCCTGAAACTCCGAGACCCGAGTAAACCTGATAAATGAACGCCGCCAGAGCCGCAAGAACAATGCTGCCGAGAATCCCGGCGGTCAGATAGAACCGCCACGTGGTGTGGACGAGCGGGCGGAGGACATCCTCATTGAGTTGTTCGGGTGAATGCGCCGGCATTTAAGACACACTCCTCAGATAGATCACGTTGGGGGCGGTTCCCACTTCTTCCAGCAGCCGCGTGGCGCGGTTGGATCGCGCCAGCCGCGAGACTTCACTTTGAGGGTTGTCCAAATCACCGAACACCATGGCCGTGGGCGGGCAGGATTGGACGCAAGCCGGATTGAACTCCTCGTCTTTCAGCGGACGCTTCTCGGCTTGGGCGCGAAATTCCGCCACCTTGATGCGTTGAATGCAGAACGTGCACTTCTCCATAATTCCCACCGAGCGCACGGATACGTCGGGATTGAGCTGGAGGTTGAGAGGCTTGTCCCAGACGGGGTTGAAAAAGTTGAAGAAGCGGACGTTATAGGGGCAAGCGTTGCCGCAATATCTCGTCCCGATGCAGCGGTTGTAGATTTGTGCGTTCAGGCCTTCCGGGTTGTGGTAGCTGGCGTAAGTCGGGCAAACCGATTCACAAGGCGCATCGCCGCACTGCTGGCAAAGGACGGGGCGATAGGTGACGCGCACCTCGGGGAAATTGCCCTCCCAGTACCGCTCCACGCGAATCCAGTGCATAGCGCGCCCTCGCGCCGCTTGATCTTCACCCACCGTGGCAATGTTGTTTTCCGCGTGGCAAGCGACCACGCAGGCTTCGCAACCCGTGCACCGGTCGAGATCAATGACCATGCCCCACTGACGCGCCATGTTACCTTCTCCTTCTTTTCAACGCCGCGACTACCGCTGTCGGAGCGCCCGCGGCCATTCGCGCAGACTTCCGGCGAAGATCGCCAACTTGCCTTGGCCGACTCGCGAGATTTTCACGCGCGTCGCCGCCCAGGCGAGCGACCCCGTTGTCCGCTCGCGCGCCGGATCGAGAATCTTGAATGGATTGGCGCCTCGCCCCGTGGCATACCGCGTGAACTGCTCATGCCCTTGGCCGGCCGGCATGGCAATCACATCGGGAGCGATCCCAGGAAAAATCAACGCTGGCGCCCTCAGGCTCCCGCGCGCGGACGTTACCTCA
>JAJYNF010000249.1 GCA_021786455.1 Acidobacteriota bacterium | reverse complement strand
CCTGGGGCCGAAAGCGCACCCTGGTTGTTGTGGGCACGTTATTGCCGCTCAGCTCGGCGCTGGTTTATTTTTCCTACCATCTCGCCGCGCTCTTTTTAGCCGGGATTCTAGGAGGGTATTCCGCGACCGGCTCGCTGATGGGAGGCGGCGTAGGAGGAGCCGCGCAGCCCATCCAAAGCGCCATCATTGCCGATTTGTCCACGCTCGAAAATCGCACCCGTTATTTTTCCGTTCTAACCTTTTTAAGCGGAATCTTCGCCGCCTTGGGCGCGCTGCTGGTGAAATTCTTCGCCATGAGCGACATTTTCCTCGTTGCCACCTTCGTATCGCTGGCGGGACTCGGTTTCCTATGGCCTTTGAGAGCCTCCAACGTTCGCGGCGACCCGCGCCGTCTTGAAAGCAGACGCGCCATCGGAAAATTCACCATCACGGGCATGTTGAACGGTTTCTCGCAGGGGTTGATCGTTCCCTTTCTGATTCCGTTTTTCGTGATTGTGTTTCATGTGCCGCGCTCGCGGATGGCGGTTTATGCCTTTTGGAGCGGCACGCTGGCCGCCGTGGGGATTCTAGCGGCGCCGTGGCTGGAGCGACGGCTGGGTTTTCTTCGCAGCATGGTCATCACTCGCGGCGCCGGCGCCGCCCTCCTGCTGCTTCTGCCCTTTATGCATTATCTGGTTCTCGCTTTGGCGATTTATATTCTGACGCCGGCGCTGCGCATCATGGCGCTCCCGGTGCAGCAAACGGCTTTGACGGAAATGGTGGGGCAGGAAGAAACCGGGCGCGCTCTGGGCATCAACCAAGTGGCTCGCCTGGCAGCCTCTTCCGGAGCCATCGCCCTAACCGGCATCTTATTTGGAGCCGCTGAGATTGCCGCTCCTTTTTTCCTGTACGCGGGGCTGATGGCCGCCAACCTCACGCTCTACGTCCGCTTTTTCCGCAGCAACCCCGTGGATGACCGCGTTCGCGCCTGACCGCGGTTCCCACCACCGACGGCTATTCCCTCCGCGTCACTGGCTGTGCGATCCAGAATTTGCCCGGCTCGATCCCCGCGCGACTGGCCAATTCATTGGCCAGAAGCTGAATGATTAAGGTATCTACCAGCGTCCCGAGGCCGAGGGGCAGCGGCTCGGACCCCATCACGCGAAGGTTGGGGGCTGTTTCCACGGGCCGATCTGTCACCAAAAGCACCCGCCCGCCGTGCCCGCGAATGTCCTCGGTCAGGCCAAGAAGCAGCTTCGCCGTTTGAGAGCGCCCGTGGCCGGCGGCCGAATTGTGCCGCGCAAAAATCACGTAGCGATGATCAGGATGAATGATTTCAATCGGCCCATGCCGGAACTGGCCCGCGCTCATGGGCTCCGCCGCCAGCCGCGCCACTTCCTTCAGAATCAACGCCCCTTGGTGCGCGGAACTGAGGTCCGTGCCGCGCGACATCAGAACCACGTAGGGCGGATGATTGAAAAATTCCACCGTCGGCGGCAGAAAGTTTTGCCGCGACTCTATCAGCGCCTCTTGCGCTTCGATCGCGCGGATGATGGCCTGGGTTAACGAGGCTTGGTTCTTGCGCGCCAGCGCGCACGCCAGATACATCAAAACCGCCACCGCGTTCGTGTAGGTCTTCGTGCTCACGGTCGCCTGGCTGCCCGCCATCATCGGCAGCAGCAAATCGGCGCGACGCGCCAGCGTGCTGCGTTCAACGTTGGAAACCGCCACCAGTGGAACTTTCTTCGGAATTCGCTCGATCAGGTTGACGATTTCCACCGTCTCCCCCGATTGCGAAATCGCCACCACCACGGTGTCTGGCCGCAGAATCTTCAAGTGTTCGTGCAGCAGCTCGGCCGCCTCCCAAAGAATCGCTCGAATGCCGCGCGACGTCAAATAGGCCTGCGCCGGATACGCCGCGTTCAGCGAGCTTCCCATCCCCGTCATAATCACCGCCGACGGCTTACGCGAAGCCAGGCTCTTGAGTTTCTTCAGAGGGATGGCGCCCTCACTGGTGTAATACTTGCGCACCATGGAAAGGGCCGCTGGCTGCTGCAGAATCTCATCCAGGAGTGAGGGCATAATGGAAACGCTGTACTCTCGTGGCGGATTACAAAATACAGTGACTTTCTTTCCTCTAGCCGCGATCTCTCTTCGCTCCGCTCAGGGCATGCCCTGAGCGCCGAAAATCGCCCGTGGGGACGACGGCTCTACAGTCGGAGCTGTCACCATAATTTGCAGGCATCAGTACCTTGGCCTCGCCGCGCTTCTCCGGCTACACGCGAGCAAACAACCCGCCCAGCTCCCCCTAATTCTAACACCTTTCCCGCCGGCTTGCCCAAGTGAAGCGCGACCGTCCGTGTCGCGGCTGGCTACTGTGGCGCCGGTCTCGGATAGGCGTCTTCCGGTGGAGAGAAGCTCGGCACATGGCTGGACGGGCGGGGCCACTGGAAGCAGCCTGGGGGTAATCTTTCCTTCGCTTCCTGCGGCTGGCTCCTTCGGCATATCCGCTATACGGCCTCTTCCTTTACACTGGACGTTTGAGGCTGTTCGGTCACATGGCGCAAGGGAAAACATCGGTCACAACGCTCGCCCGGACCTGGTATTTGCGTTTAGAGCAGCCCATTTCCTCTATCTCCCTGATCGGCGGGTTTGTCTTTGATGCCTTCACCTTGCGGCGGGTGAATCTTGCTTGGGATAGCTTCTGGGTGATAGCTCATTTAGCCGTCGTGACGGTCAGTATGGTGTGGGTCAATCTGCTTGACACCTCGGCGCCGAGCGTTAAGCCACCGAAGCTCGCCGATCCGTCTCAGCTTCAGTTTTGGCTCGTCAACGTGATGCAGTTTTTCTTCGGCGGCCTTCTCTCCGCTTATCTGGTGGTTTACTTCCGCAGCAGCACGATCATCACCAGTTGGCCTTTTCTGCTGATTCTGGCCGTGGCCTTGGTTGCGAACCAAACGCTCAAGCGCCGCCTGACACGTCTCTCCTTTCAGATTGCTCTGTTGTTCTTGACCTTTTATGCTTTCGCGATTTACCTAATGCCGATGCTTCTGGGCCGCATTGGCGCTGAAGTGTTTTTAATCAGCGGCGTGGTGAGCGTGGCGGCGATCGTTCTGGTCCTTACGATTCTGGCTGCCTTCTCGCCCGAGCGGTTTCAGGGGCGCGCTCGCTGGGCTGTATTGGGTTCCGTGGCCGGCATCTTGGCTGTTATGAATTTCCTGTACTTCCTGGGCCTGATTCCGCCGCTGCCGTTGTCTCTCAAACAAGCTGGCGTGTATCACTCCCTGGCCGTCCGGGGCCCCGGGCAATACACGGTAACCACAGAGTCTTCAAGAACCCGCAGGTTGACTTCCATGAGCTTCCTCAAACGCTTTTTTTCTCTAAGTCAAAGGGTGTACCTGAAGGCAGGCGATTCCCTGGTGGTCTATACGGCCGTATATTGCCCCACCCGCTTGCACGCAAAAATCATTCATGAATGGCAATATTACGATCCAACCCGGCAAGCCTGGATCACCCGCGCCCGCGTTTCGCTTTCCGTCGTGGGCGGCGGGCCAACGGGTTACCGAACGTTTTCAGAAGTGACGGTCACCACTCCTGGCCCATGGCGCGTGGATGTCGAAACGCCGCGCGGGCAAGTCATTGGCAGAGTGAACTTCGACGTAATCTTTCAAAATCGCCAGCCGCCGCTTACCACAAAGAACATTGGCTGATTTTCGAGCCGCTCCTCCCCTTTAATCTGCAACTCACCGGCCAGGCCCTGTTGGGATTGATGGAATGTTACGGACTCTCAGCCGCCATTTCCGACAGGCTCCCGAGAAAATATTCCTGCGGCGGACACTTATCTTGTAATCTATTTTTCGGGTTTTCCCAGGGAGAACAGCCATGAACTCAAACGGCGTGGGGACGGCGTCTGCTGGTTTCGCCCTGGGATTGGCCATCGCGTTTCTTGTTTCGCCTGTCCGGGTCGGCGCTCAGACCTTCGCCAGAATCACGGTGGAATGGAACAAAGTCCTTCGCGTTTCGCAAACCACCCCAACGCTTCAAGTGGTTGTCAATCCTCTTCTTGAGCGCGGTTCGCCCATTCACGGCCGCGTGTTCATCGCCCTTAAGAACCTGAGATGCAATGATGTGCGTTACGTTCCCTGGTTGCCGTATCCCAGGCTTGCCGTGGCCGAACTCCAACCGCCCAGCGATGGCAAGACCTTCTGGAATTTCTCTTTGATTGATCCGATGACCCTCGACTTCCTCCACGCCACGCTTGGCCATTCCGTGATCTTGAACTTCAGCACGATTCCCGAATGGATGTTCAAGACCGCGGCCCCGGTTCGCTATCCGGCCGACCCGAACCAGGTGGATTGGAACTATGAGCAAGGCACCGAATTCCGCGATCCGACCCTGGAGCAAGTTGCTAATTATTACGCTCGCTTGGCGAGTTGGTACACGCAAGGCGGTTTTACGGACGAAGCAGGACGGCGGCACGAGTCCGGCTACCACTTCAAGATCGCTTATTGGGAAGTGTTGAATGAGGTGGACTTTGAGCATCACATGATGCCCGAAACCTATACCCGGGTTTATGACGCCGTAACGCGAGCCATCCACCACGTGGACCCGCGCATCAAGTTTGTGGGCCTGGCGCTTGGGTCTCCATCCACCGAGCCGAAGTTCTTCAACTATTTTCTCAACCCAAGAAACCATCGTCCCGGCGCGCCGCTCGACATGATCTCCTACCACTTCTACGCCAGCCCAACGCCCAGCCAGAAGCCCTCCACCTGGCCTTGCACGTTTTTCGATCAAGCGGATGGCTTTCTCAACACCGTGCGATACATCGAAGCCATTCGCCGACGCCTGTCGCCCCGCACGGCGACGGACATTGACGAGCTGGGCTGCATCCTGCCCTACGACACGGCTGCGCATCTGGCGCGGCCTATTCCCAACGCCTACTGGAACCTTTGCGCGGCCCTGTATGCCTACCTTTTTGCTCGCCTGGCCCGCTGGGGAATTCAGGTGGTGGGCGAGTCGCAATTGGTAGGTTACCCATCTCAGTTTCCGAGCGTTTCCATGGTCAACTGGAAGACGGGGCAGCCGAACGCCCGCTATTGGGTGTTGAAGCTATTGCGGGACAACCTGCACCCGGGCGACCGGCTGGTTGAAACCCGTGGCTCATCTTCCGCATTGTACGCCCAGGCCTTTATCACCAAACGCGGTCGGAGGAAAGTTCTGCTGATTAACAAACGGAACCGCCCGGCGGAAATTTTATTGACCGGGGCTGCAGGAGGTGAGCAAGCCTACGTGAACCAGCAGACGGCGTTTAACCCGCCAGGCATGGCGCGGTTAGTTCGAAACTCCGTGACCATGGGAGGCTTTGAGGTCGCGGTGATTACACTTCACTATCGGATTCTGCGTAACTAATGCAACGGTTTAGGACAAACCATGAGGCAGGTCGGATTGGAGGATGCCGGCGCGGGGTTGATCTGGGGAGGTTCGAGCGCCGTCGCTGGAAGCGATGACGGCGTCCATCAATCCGCGCCGGTCGAGCGGGCAGCCGTTGGCGAGGTGGCGTTGGGCCAGAGACCAGACGCCTTGGTCGGGATTGATCTCGGGAGCGCAAGCCATCGGGGCCCCCCCATGCCGGCGTACCCGCAGCTTCTGGGGGGGCCATTCATAATGCACACGGCCCACTACATGCACGGTTGTGCGCCGCCGGAAGGTTGGGCTAAGAATTGAGCCGCGACGTTTCCAAGCAGTCTGCAATGGAAACCGTGCATAAAATTGGGGCAAAGGAAGAAGGTCACACAACTGAAAACGCGGAACACCAATCTCTGAGCCAGTCGCATGCACACGGGCAGGCGGAAGATCACGGCATGAGGCACTGACCAATTACCGAGACTCGGCCCCTTTCATGATCGGGCAATTATCAGTCGAAAGGTTTCTTGATTGCGTTAGGCGACGCCATTTGGAAGATTTTGAACAGAGCAATGGCTGGGGAGATGAGACGCCACGGGCAATATAACGAGGAGCGTGTCCCGGACACAAGGAATCTCAAGGCCCCTACTGCTTGGTGACACAATTCCGCGTTTATAACCACGGTGGGAGGGCAGGCTTGAGTCTCGCTGCAAGCCACCCCCTCACCCGTCCTTCGGACACCCTCTCCCCCGCTTGCGTGGGGAG
>JAJYNF010000333.1 GCA_021786455.1 Acidobacteriota bacterium | reverse complement strand
ATCATGACCGTAAACCCCACCAAGGCCATGTACGCCGCCCGGCGGCCGCGCAAATATCCGCTGAGGCGCGCTGAAAGCACGAACAGATAGACGAGCCAGGTGATCAGCGCGGCCAAAATTTTCGGATCGAGTTCCCATGGGCCTCGCCACATCCGGCTGGCCCCGATGAATCCGCTCAGAATCCCGACGGTCAACAAGGCAAAACCGAACAGCAAGGAGCGGTAGTAAAGCTCATCGCAGACCTCGAGCGATGGCAGGCGAAAGTAAATGGGCCGGGTTTTTTTCGATTTCAGTTCGTGCTCCTGGATCAGGTACATGACTGCCGCGACGGCGGTCAGGGAAAAGCCCGCGTAACCCAGCAACACGCATCCAACGTGCACGATTAGCCAGCGGCCGCGGAACGCCGGCGATAACAGCGTCTGCCCCGGCTCAAGCACCGCGATCAGAGTCAGCAGAAATGCCAGCGGCAGCATGAAGATGCCCAGCCAATTGATGCGATAACGGAGGTAGGCAAGGAAAAAAGTCAGGGTAATCAGGAAGGCAAAAAACGACAGGGCGCTCCGCAGATCGGTCACCGGGAAGTGGTGAGTTTGCGCGGAAAGGGTGATAATCCCCGCCGCGTGGGCCAGTAATCCCACTGCCAGCACCGCGAGCGCCGCCGGCGAAAGCGACGCCCGCCCACGCAGCGCGGCCGGAAACACCAGGGCCATGCCCAACCCGTAGCAAACCACCGCTCCCCACAACAGCGCGATGTGCATCAAACCTCGCCAGCGATGAGTTCAATCCATAATTATATCACCGCGTGGAGGGCGCTTGGTTTCCAGGCACGGGCTTGCCGACGGCCGTTGCGCGAAAGGCGGGTGTTTGGGAAGGCGGCCGGGCAAGGTGTGAATTAGCCAGCGCATTCGCCGCGGCCGAGCTTGAGCGAGTAGGTCTGCTGGTCCCCCCAATCCACAAACAAATCAGCAGAGTCCGTCGTGGTGTCGGCGAACGGTCGCATCGCTTCAGCGACGGTGTCCTTTGGAACATGCAGCGCCCAATCGCGGAAAGACTCGCCGGGGGCCCGGTCCCGCCGGTAAAGCTCAATCACCGCGCGCAGCGCCTGGGGAATCCGCTTCGCCGGAACAGGCAGAATCTGCCGGCCAAATTTCACGCCGTCACCAGACACGCTGCCGCCCAACATGACCTGATAATAAGGCGCCTGGTGGCCTCCGACCTTGCGCGCGTTGCCGTAAAGGCCGATATCGGCAATGTGATGCTGCCCGCATGAGTTCGGGCAGCCGCTGATTTTGATTCGAACCTTTTTGATTTCCGGATCCGTTTCAGAACTGAATTCGTCCGCTAACACCTCCGCGAGCGTCAATGATCTCGTAATGCCGAGGTTGCACGTGGTTGAGCCGGGGCAGCCCGTGACGTCGGCGATCGTGCGGGCGCCTGCCGCCGCCAGGTCGAGGGCCTGAAGGTCGCGGAAAATTTCCGTCGCGCGGTGCATCGGAACCCAAGGAATCACCAGGTCTTGGGAAATGGCGATGCGCAGCGCCGCCAGGTTGTATTTCTCCAACAGGTCTGCCAGCCCGCGAAATTGCTCAACCGATACGTTCCCCGCCGGCAGCTTGACCCAGGCGATGACATATCCGGGCTGGCGCTGCGGCTGGAGGTTATGCTCCACCCAGCGAGCGTACTCGGCTGCGTGACCGTTGCCTCGGCCTGGAGCCGGACCGAGAGACACCAATGGCGCTGCAAGCGGGCTGGACCGCGCCGGTAAGCAGGGGGATGTGGTGACTTGCGCGCGTTTCTCCGCCACCAGCCGACGAAATTCCTCTATGCCCTTATCGCGCAGCACGAACTTCATCCGCGCCTTGAACTTGTTCTTGCGGTTGCCGTGCTCATTGAAGACGCGCAGAACGGCCTCCAGAGTCGGAATCAATTCCTCTTCCGGCAGAAATTCCGTCAGCGTAGCGGCTTCGGTCGGCAAGCTACCCAGTCCGCCGCCCACCAAGACCTTGAACCCGCGCCGCCCCGTCCCGTTGCTGCCGCGCATCCGCGCGATCAACCCGATATCGTGAATCCCGGCCGCGGAGCAGTTGCCATCGTCTTCGCACCCTGAAAATGCGATCTTGAACTTGCGCGGCAAATCATGGAATTCAGGGTGCCGCAAGAAGAAGCGCGTTGTTTCGAGCGCGTAAGGCGTCACGTCGAAGGCTTCGCCCGAGCAAATCCCCGCCAGCGGGCAGGAAGTGACGTTGCGGACGGTATTGCCGCAGGCTTCGCGCGTCGTCAAACCCACCTCTGCAAGCCAGCGCATAATCGTCGGCGCGTTTTGTAGCTTGACAAAGTGGAGTTGGCAGTTTTCCCGTGTGGTCACATGGCCGCGACCCGTGGAGTAAGTTTCCGCAATCCGGGCCAGGGTTCGCAGTTGATCGGGGTTTAGGATTCCTGAAGGTCCGATCTCCCGCACCATTTGGAATCCGGCCTGGCGTTGCCCATAAATGCCGTGCTTCAGCCGGAAAGGGCGAAACTGATCTTCCGTGATTTCTCCTCGCTCGAGTTGCCCGATTCGCTCTTCAAAGACGCGAATTTCCTCCTCAATGGCTCCGGGCGCGTGACGGACCTCAGCTTCCGCTGTTTCTGTGGCTAGCATCAAACCCCCAAAAATAAAAAACCCGCTTTCGGATTTTGCTTCCGAAGGCGGGGTTCCTGATGAATGCGTCTGAACTGATTTAACTTATCTTGGCGCGGTCATCTCCCACACCCCCGGACGGATGGACAACAACAGCACATGGCCATCGCCCGCTCGGGTTGGAGAAGTAACCGCATAGAACACCAGATAATATACCTAATAAGCTCCTGAAAGTAAAGAAAAATTTTCACCCGGAAGAGTCACTTGGCTGCCATTGGCTAAAATTGACGGCTGCCTCGCTCTGTTCAGCTAGCACACATGCGATGAAGGATGGAGGAGGGAGGCGAGCGGCGCGCGACGATGGAAATTCATCCACCGCCATGGTTTCGGGGATTCTTTCCGGCCTCACCCCAGAGTCTCACGGGTGGCCGCGGCGCCTCTGCATTTTCTCCCGCTCAAATTCAAATACATCCGGTTCCTGGTATTCGTAGATGTCTCCGGTCTCTCGACGCAAATCGGCCATCCGAGTCATCAACTGAGCTTTGAGCGAGGCGTACTTCGGCTCATCGGCGAGGTTATGCAGTTCCCCGGGGTCCTGTTGAAGGTCGTAGAGTTCAAATTCTTGGGGGGGCAAAAAGTAATCAATGAGCTTGTAACGCTCCGTCCGCACACCCCGCTGCGGCTTGACCTCCTCAACGCCGGGATACTCGTAATATTCGTACAGCCAGTCCTTGCGCCACTGGGCGGGCGTCGTGCCGTTCATAAACGGCACAAGGCTCCTGCCCTGGAACCAATCCGGAACTTTCACGCCGGCCAGTTCCAAAACCGTGGGCGAGAGATCAATGTTGAGGGGCATCTGGCTCGGCGCGAGCACTGCCCGTATCCGGCGCGGATAACGAATGGCCATGGGCACGCGGATCGAGGGCTCATGCATAAAGCGTTTGTCGTAGAAACGCCATTCACCCAGAAAAAAGCCGTGATCCGCGCTGATGAGGATAACCGTGTCATCCAGGACTCCCGCTTTTTCGAGGACGGCCATAACTTGACCCACATCGTCATCGTTGCTCACGACGCCGGCAAAATGGTCCTTCACCAACTCCTCGAGGGAGCGAGGATCATCATTGCCCAGTATCGTCGTTCCGATCTTATTGTCGGCGCGCTGGAAGGCCAACGGCTTGCCGGGATAACCCTTCAGATCGTCATCGAAGGTAATGGGTTTGGGAATCGGCTCGCCATTGTATAAATCGAGGTAACGGCGGGCGCGATAAAAGGGAGCGTGCGGCGCAACAAACCACAAGAACATGCAAAAAGGCTTGGCGTGTTTTTGACGGAGCCATGCCAGCGCCCGCGCCGTGATGATGTCATCCACGTAGCCGTGGTAGCGCTCGGGCGCCTTGGCGCGTCCGTGTTCGCTTTCGGTAATCACGGGGTGATAATAGTCGGCGCCCGCCGCCTCGATCCCGAAATAGTAGTCCCAATCGCGTTGCGCCTGGCCATTGACGTGGATCTTGCCGAAAAAAGCCACTTCGTACCCCGCTTGCCGCAATAAATCCGCGATAGTGGGAATATCGTTGGGGATGGTCCGATTTCGGTTGTCAATGCAACCTGTTTCGTGGGAATAAAGGCCCGTCAAGATTGAAGCTCGCGAGGGCAAACACAGCGCGTTGGTCACAAAGGCGTTGGGAAAACTGATCCCTTCCTTCACGATGCGGTCCAGGTGGGGCGTAGAAATGATGCGATTCTCCATGGCGCTGAGTCCGTTACTGTCCCAGTCCGCCATTTTCCAGGAGCTGTATTCATCCGGCCGCACGCCCTCCTGGAGGAAGAACACGAAATTCGGCCGCTCTGAATCGCCCGGCATTTTCCCGGAAAGCCGCGGCGCGCTAGCCCCGAGTGCCACCGAACCTACTGTGCCCGCCCCGGCCTTCAAAAATGCGCGCCGAGACGTCTTGCTCTGGCCATGTCCCATAAGCTACCCCTCCCTTAGACGGTCGGTAACGCACACTTGCTCACCCGGATGACGAAATCGTGATTCCAGCAGTCGGCGGCGACCGCGCACAGCAAATTTAAGACCCATGCAAAGGTTAAAGTCAAGGCCCCGGTGATTGCCGCTGCTGTGCAATCTCCGCACGGGCCATCCTACTAGCGAAAATGCAGGGTCCGCCTTCCGTACTGAGAACATTTCTGCGGGCGAAAAAAGTCCTCAAAGCCCGGCTGGTCTTAGGCCATAATGAATCTCATGAAGCGCCGCACATTCGTTATTGGAGCCCTCGCGGGCGGGGTGGGGGCTTTCGAGTACCTCACGGTGAGCCGTTGGATGAACGGCTTGACGGACCCGCCTTTTATCTCCGTCGAAGCTTATGAACGGTACGGGGCGCGCGCCGCGCTCGTTGCCATCACGCCCAACGACGAGTTCTACATTACCTCCAAGGGGCCCACGCCGGTAGTGGATGCTGCCAAGTGGCAAGTGAAATTCGGCGGGCTTATCGCTCATTCCTTCACGCTCAATTACCAGGAATTGCTGTCGCTGCCCAAAATCGAAAAAGTTTACACGCTCGAGTGTATCTCGAATCCAATCGGCGGCACGGCCATTGGCAACGCCGTATGGACCGGCACGCCCCTCAAGCCCCTCCTTGAAAAGGCTCAGCCGCTCGGCGAGGCCCGCTTCGCGGCGATTTACGGCGCGGACGGCCTTTCCACCGGCCTGCCTCTAGAGCGTTTGTGGAATGAGGAGAATTTTATCGCCTACAAAATGAACGGCGTGGATTTACCGCCCATTCACGGCTATCCCGCCCGCGTCTTCATTCCCGGCAAGTTTGGCATGAAGCAGCCAAAATGGGTGGTTCGCATCGAGCTGCGCAAGAAGCACTATCTTGGGTATTGGGAGTCGAGAGGGTGGTCGGACAATTGCGAGCGGTGGGCTCAGGCTCGCTTTACCGATCTCAGAAATGGAGCCACGCTGCGCGGCAAAAATCTGGACTTCGCCGGGTACGCGATTGGCAATCTCGACGGTATAAAATCGGTGGAAATCAGCCTGGACAACGGCAAGACGTGGCGCGCGACGACGCTCTTCAGCAACCCTTCACCCATCGTCTGGTCCTTCTGGAAATATACCTGGGTCAATCCCAAACCGGGAAAGTACAAGATCCGCGTGCGGGCGATTGATGGCAAAGGACGCATTGAGGGCCGCGGTCCGACCAGCACGTTTCCCCGCGGTGCTACTGGACAAGCAGTCGTGAGCATCCGCGTCCTTTGAAACCGGCGCGTCCGGGGTTCATCGGCCGGCGTATTTTGCCGGGTCCTTATCAAACGCGCCCTTGCACCCGGACGCGCAGAAATAGTAGGTCTGGCCCTTGTACTGGCTTGTCGCCGCGGCCTTATCTGCATCAATTTCCATTTTGCAAACCGGATCGGTCACTTTCATTGCTTTACTCCCCTTCTCCGCGCATCCAGCTCGGCTAGCCCGGATTTCTCACGGAAAAATTGAAGAAGGCTGTTGCTTTCCGGCATAAGTATCTTTGGGAAGAGAAGCTTTTGCCAGAGAAGGAGGGCAGCCTTTTCGTGACACAGTGTAATCAAGAATCCTTCGAATTTCATCCTCTGAAGCGACGTCAGGTCGT
>JAJYNF010000148.1 GCA_021786455.1 Acidobacteriota bacterium | reverse complement strand
TCCGGTGCGGGGATTGCGGCCAATGCCGGTCTTGCGAGGTTTGACATTGAACACCCCAAAGCCTCGCAGCTCAATCCGCTCGCCTCGCGCGAGCGCCTTTTTCATGGTGTCAAAAATAGTCTCGACGGCTTTTTCCGACTTGGCCTTGGTGATTCCGGTACGATTCACGACCTCATTCACGAGGTCAAGCTTAATCACGCCAATCTCCTCGCCCTTGGGAATTTCATCCTAAAGGCTGCTTTTCCGATTGTCAAGTTGGCTCTTCTCAACTATGATTCGACAATCTCAGCGTGCGGTTTGATTTTGGGCCTCGGACGTCCGGGCCCGTGTTTCCTTGTCGAGGTTAAGCCAATGTCGGTCAAAAGTGATCGCTGGATTCGGCGCATGGTGAAAGAGCATGAGATGATTCACCCATTCGCGGAAAGCCAGGTGCGTGAGGGCGTGATTTCTTATGGACTCTCGTCTTACGGCTACGACCTTCGGGTGGCGGAGGAGTTCAAGATTTTCACCAACGTGAACAGCACGATCGTGGACCCTAAACATTTTGACGAGCGCTCGTTCGTGGAATTTCGCGGGCCGGTCTGCATTGTGCCGCCCAACTCCTTTGCGCTCGCGCGCTCCGTCGAGTACTTCAAGATTCCCCGTCATGTGCTGACGATTTGCGTTGGAAAATCCACTTACGCGCGCTGCGGCATCATAGTGAATGTAACTCCGCTCGAACCGGAATGGGAGGGTTTTGTCACCCTGGAAATCTCCAACACAACTCCTTTGCCCGCGCGGGTTTATTCGAACGAAGGCTTGTGCCAGATCGTCTTTTTTGATTCGGACGAAGTTTGCGAAACATCCTACAAGGACAAAAAAGGGAAATACCAGGCCCAGCAAGGCATCGTTCTGCCCCGCATTTGAGGAGCTTGCGCAAGCCGCTCGGCATCCTGGGCCTGGCCGCTGCTTTCTCAATCATCGGGAAAGCGGCACGCTTCTCGGCTCCGGCGGGCCATGCCGCCGCGGTTCCAAAGCGGGCCAGCTTGTCCTCCAGAATCGCGCCGGCTTCGCCGCCCTCCGGCTATCAGTTGACGCCCGCCGAGCGCGCTCGCGCCATCGCTTACAACGACGCCGAGACCGCGGATTATTTTCTCGGCGTGGCGTTGGCCATCCTGATCAACTTGATGTTCTGGATTGGCCGCTTTGGAGTTTGGTTACGCAACATGGCGCGCAAGGTTTCGTCGCGCGTTTCGGTTCATTGCCTGATTGTCGTGCCGGCGCTATTGGCCGCGACAGCCCTCATCGAGTTGCCGGTTGACCTCCAATCCGGCTATATCCTCGAACGCCACTTCCATTTATCCACCGAGACACTCTCCATGTGGCTGGCAGACTGGGGCAAGAGCTTGGCGATTGAGATCGTCGCGGGAACGTTTCTCGTTTGGGTTTTCTACGTTCTGGTGCGCCGCAGCCCTCGCCGGGGATGGCTTTACTTCTGGCTGCTGACGATTCCGCTGGGTTTATTGGTCGCTGTTTTCGAGCCCTACGTTATTGAACCGCTCTTTTTCAAATTCACTCCGCTTGAGCGGGAGCATCCCGCGCTGGTCGAGCGAATCGAGCAGATGCTTCATCATGCGGGCCTTTACATCCCCGTGTCGCGCGTTTACGAAATGAACGCCAGCTCCAAAACGCGCGAACTGAACGCTTACGTTTCCGGTTTCGGTCCTTCCAAACGTGTTGTGGTTTGGGATACGACCCTCCACGCGCTCAACACCGATGAGACGTTGGAGGTTCTCGGCCACGAGACCGGCCATTACGTGCTGCACCACGTCGTCAAGGAATTTTTATGGGATGAGATGGTTGCGGTTTTGTTTCTATGGTTGGGATTTCGTGTCTTCGGGTGGGCGCTCCGCCGCTTCGGACGGCGAACCGGCCTCGACGGCCTTGACGATCTCGCCTCGTTACCGTTGGCTTTCCTAATCCTCACCATCCTGGCCTTCCTTTCCGACCCCGCCGTCAATGCAATTTCCCGCCACTACGAGCATCAAGCCGACCAATTTGCTCTCGAAGTGACTTATGGCGTAGTGTCCAATCCCAACACCGCCGAGGCCGGCGCCTTTCAGATTCTCGGCGAGCGCGACCTCAGCGACCCCGACCCTAGCCCTTTCATCCGTTTCTGGCTCTATTCACACCCGCCCATTGCGGAGCGGATTCGGTTTGCCGAAACTTACAAACCGTGGGCCAAAGGCCAGCCTCTCCGCCTTCTCCACGGCGCGTCACCCTAGCATTGGAACGACCATGGCCGGCATTTGACCGGCTCTGGCCGCGCGTGAAGTGTCGGTGTGAATGCTTAAACGTTGCGGCCGATGCGATGCTGAAATCATCCAGACACGGAAAATCCCAGCAGCGTCGGTTCGGACGGTTTTATTTGGGTCTAAAAAAACAGGCTCAACAAAACCAAGACCGGCGTGCGCAAACTTTGGGACCGGACCACCCATGCAGTCATCTCTCTCCTCATCTTCTCACTCAAGCATTTCAACTCCACAAGGGGATGCGATGTGCCAGGGCAATCCCAACGAGTAGGTAGTGTCTCAGTTTGAATTGTGGCGCAGGCGTCCTTGCCACGCGCTGGAATCCAAATTAAGACACCACCAACGAGTATAGATGCTTGACAGATTCTAAGGGGGTTTGGTATTTTTGAAAGGTTCGGTTGGGAATTGATTTTTGCACCGTGAAGGTGTAGGCGGGTGAACGCGCGATGCGGGAGGAGAGGTTAGCGGGCCAGAATGCCGACTTTTAATCAACTGGTGCGTCAAGGGCGGCGGGAGCAGCGATTCAAGACGTCGAGCCCGGCCCTGGAGGGCTCGCCGCAGAAAAGGGGAGTGTGCACGCGAGTTTATACGCAGACGCCGAAGAAACCGAACTCGGCTTTGCGGAAGGTGGCCCGGGTACGGTTGAGCAATGGACTCGAGGTGACGACCTACATTCCGGGAGTGGGGCACAACCTTCAAGAGCACTCCATTGTCTTAATCCGGGGAGGGCGAGTGAAGGATCTGCCGGGGGTCCGTTACCACATCATCCGTGGTGCGCTGGCCTCAGGCGGCGTAAGTGACCGCAGGCAAGGCCGGTCCAAATACGGGGCAAAGCGGCCGAAAGCTTCGTGAACTCGGCTGGGCTGAAGTCCAATCTTTGAAATTGCCGGTTAGAGCGAAGAGGGAAAATGCCAAGGAAGGGTTATGTTGTGCGTCGGGAAGCGAGCCCCGACCCCGTGTACGCCAGCCCATTGGTGGAGAAATTTATCAATTGCCTCATGTATCGGGGCAAGCGATCCAAGGCGCAGCATGGGGTGTACGAAGCTTTCAGTTTGGTCAAACAGCGGGCCAACGACGATCCGTTGAAGGTTTTTAAGAAAGCGTTGGACAACGTTAAGCCCACGCTCGAGGTCAAAACCCGCCGCGTGGGCGGAGCCAACTATCAGGTTCCTATTGAGGTCAACCGGAACCGCCAGACTTCGCTCAGTCTGCGCTGGTTGATTGGCTACGCGCGGGAGCGGAGTGAGAAATCTCTGGTCGAGAAGCTTGCCGCCGAGATTTTAGACGCTGCTAACAATCGCGGCGGTGCCGTCAAGAAGCGGGACGATACGCACCGCATGGCGGAAGCCAACAAGGCTTTTGCCCATTACCGCTGGTAATCCCGGCCTGCTGGGAAGGACATGGAGAAGGCGGGATGCGCTCCACCCCGGAACGCGATCCGCCGCGAGGCCGTGTGCGGCGGCCAAGGTGGATTAACCGATTGCTGAGGAAGCCCTTTCGTAAGCGGCGAAAGGGAAGAGGTGTTGTAGTTTTCTAAAGCGCTATGCCTCGACAAGTGCCGATCGAAAAAACTCGCAACATTGGCATTATGGCTCACATTGATGCCGGAAAGACCACGACCACGGAGCGCATCCTTTACTACACGGGGATCACTCACAAGATGGGCGAGGTCCACGAAGGCACGGCCGTCATGGATTGGATGGAACAGGAACAGGAACGTGGCATCACGATTACGTCGGCCGCCACGACGTGTTTCTGGAGAGACATTCGGATCAATATTATTGATACCCCAGGCCACGTAGATTTCACGGCGGAAGTTGAAAGATCGCTCCGGGTGCTCGACGGAGCGATTGCGATTTTAGGAGCCGTTGAAGGGGTTGAGCCTCAGACGGAGACGGTCTGGCGTCAGGCGGATAAATACCGCGTCCCGCGAATCGTGTTCGTCAACAAGATGGACCGAACCGGGGCGGATTACGCTGAGTGCGTTCGTCAGCTTCGGACAAAACTTCGTGCCCGTCCGGTTGTGATTCAGTGGCCGATCGGCGCTGAAGAGACCTTTCAGGGAGTTGTGGATCTTGTCGAGCAGAAAGCTATGCTTTGGCAAGGCGAGGCATTGGGAGCGCGTTACGAGGTTGGCGAAGTCCCGGGGGAACTGCTGGAAGAAATCTCGCATCAACGCGAGCAGATGATAGAGACTCTCGCCGAGGTGGATGACCAGATTCTCGAAAGGTATGCGCATGGGGAAACGATCTCTGCCGAACAGCTTCGCGCCAGCTTGCGCCGCGCAACGATTGATCTTAAAGTCGTTCCGGTGCTTTGCGGCACCGCCTTCAAGAATAAAGGCGTTCAGCCTTTGCTGGATGCTGTGGTAAATTATTTACCCTCGCCGGTCGATATTCCACCCATCGAAGGCGTGGATCCCCGGAATGAAGCGGAGAAGGTTCTCCGAAGAGCGGACGACGCCGAGCCGTTTTCGGCGCTGGTTTTCAAAATCATGACGGACCCGTTTGTCGGCCAGCTAGCCTTCTTGCGCGTGTACTCCGGAACTCTACAGAGCGGAGATACGGTTTACAACCCGCGGCAAGATCGGCGCGAGCGAGTCGGCCGCTTGCTGAAGATGCACGCCAACAAGCGGGAGGAAATCCACGAAGTTTTCGCGGGCGATATTGCCGCGGCGGTCGGGTTAAGAAGCGTGGCCACGGGCGATACCGTATGCATGGAGTCTTCACCCGTCGCTTACGAGGCGATGGATTTTCCTGCCCCGGTGATTTCCGTCGCGATTGAACCGAAAACCAAAGCCGACCAGGAGAAGCTCTCTACAGCCTTGGATAAGTTGACTCAGGAGGACCCAACGTTCAGAGTCCATGCGGACCCCGATACCGGCCAGACGTTGATTTCCGGTATGGGTGAATTGCATCTCGAAATATTAGTGGACCGCATGATGCGGGAGTTTAACGTGGCGGCAAATGTTGGACGGCCCCAGGTGGCTTACCGTGAGACCATCCGCCAGGCCGCCGAAGCCGAAGGCAAATACATTCGCCAGACGGGCGGGCGAGGCCAGTATGGCCATGTGATGCTGCGCTTGGAGCCTCTGCCGCGCCCCGACCCCGCCGCCATCGCCGCGCTCACCAAGAAGAAATCCACGAATAAGTTTGATCCCGACCTGAATTTGCTCTTTCTCGATGAAATCGTGGGCGGCGCCGTGCCGCGCGAGTACATTCCCGCGGTGTTCGCGGGTGTCCGAGAGGCAATGGAAGGCGGAGTTCTGGCCGGCTACGAGATGACCGGGATTCAGGTGGCGCTCGTGGATGGGTCGTACCACGAAGTAGATTCGTCGGAAATAGCGTTTAAGATTGCCGGGTCCATTGGCTTTAAGGAAGCAGCGGCCAAAGGCAAGCCCGTACTGCTTGAGCCGGTGATGAAGGTGGAGGTGGTCGTCCCGGAAGAGTACATGGGCGACGTATTGGGCGACTTGAGCGCGCGGCGCGGGCGCATCGAGGGCATGGAAAAGCGAGGGTCCACGCAAGTGCTGCGTGCCACCGTCCCGCTGGCCGAGATGTTCGGCTATGCGACGGACCTCCGCTCGCGGACGCAAGGCCGAGCTTCCTATACGATGCACTTTTTCCATTATGAGAAAGCGCCCGCCGACGTTGAGGCAGAAGTGGCGGCGAGGGTCCAAGGACGGCCGGTGGCCAGGTAAGATAGAAGCTTTTGTGGCAGAAATTCACTTGCCGGAAGATATAACCTAGCGAGGAGATATGGCGAAGGAAAAATTTGACCGATCGAAGCCGCACATGAACATCGGGACGATTGGGCACATTGATCACGGGAAGACGACGCTGACGGCGGCGATCACGAAGGTGCTGGGGAAGACGAACCCGAAGGTGCACTTTCGGCCGTTTGACTCGATTGACAACGCGCCGGAGGAGAAGGCGCGGGGGATCACGATCGCGATCG
>JAJYNF010000088.1 GCA_021786455.1 Acidobacteriota bacterium | reverse complement strand
CGCCGCGACAGGATTAACGGTGTTCGATTCGAGCGGAGGCAGCGGCCAAAAAATTTGCTCGTTTTTGCCCCACGGGTCGGGAGGAAACTGAGGCCAGTGAGTCGAATGGAGAGTCATGATCGGATACGGAAGCGCGCGGTCAGTCTCCGTCCAGGTCAAGCCGGAGGCTCTTGCAATCAGATCGCTCACCGTGGCATTTTCCGATTGCGCGACTGCGGGAGAGGAGCCATTAATGACAACTTTCGTGACGGTTGCCGGCGCGTTCCAGGCCTTGAGCAACGTCTGGGCCATAACCAACTCAGTGCTCGCTCCCGGATGGATTCTGCCAGGAATGATCGTGCCCGCGAGCCCGGGGTCGAGGCGTTGAGTTTCCTTCATCAAGTGAATGAGCGGCGTGTGAAAATCCACGACCTCCAGATGATACTGCGCGCCCAGTTTGCGAACGATTCCGCAGTAACGTCGAATCACGCTGTCATATCCGCCTGGGGCGTGGGTTGGGTTGAAAAGATACGAGGGCGTCTCGGTGATGTCATCCCAAGGCGTCGGCTCAATGAGCACAATTTTTACTCCCGGCAAATGAGCACGAAGTGACTCAATGATGTGCCGGTAGCCGTCTTCGTAGGTCTTGGCGATTGAATTGTCCCAGGGACGGTAGTGGCCGTCGTTCATGCCGAGCATGATGGTGACGACGTCGGGGTGGAAAGGAAAAACGTCGCGCGAAAGGCTGAGGTTTACGGGCGCGGTCCAATTGCCGAGAACCGTCGCGCCACCCACGGCGGAATTAAGAAACTTCACGTTCAGATTGGGGAAGCGCGTGCGGACGTAAGTTTCAATCGCTACAGGGTAATACCGCTGTTCGGTGATGCTGTCACCGTAAAAGACCACCCGGTCGCCGTTTTTCAGGAAAAACGACCGCGATTGCGCAAGGCACGAGCTGACCCATACGAGCGTCAAGCCTCCAACAAGGAAAACCATTCTCCGCACTCTCATCATCGCCTCCTGCCAATTTGTAAGCCGCGTTCTTCAGCGCACGCCACCTCGAGCCTGACGAAGCCGCCGACGCGACGAAGCGGCATTTTAGCGTCTCAACCATGGCGAAGCAAGCCGAGGTGGAAAAACCGCAGGGCCGGAGAGCGGACCCTGCGGTACAAGGTCACGATCGAAGAACGTGTGGCGGAGGCTCCTCGAATTGCGTATGATGTCGCTTTAGGCGTTGGCAAGCCGCGGCATTGGTTCCGATGGGCGCCGCGGTAGAACGCGGCCACAGTAGCGAGAACCCTTGACCACAGAGATAACCCAGCCCGCAGCCGGAACGAACGCCGAACTCAACTCAGCCAATCCAAAGAAGCGAATGCTTCTTGCCGCGACCGTGGTGGCCGTAGGTGTGTTTGGCGTAACTCTTCCTCAATTCCAGGTTCTCGGCCTGATTCCGCTGAAGAACCTGCTGAAGAACTCCCTTCACGAAAGTCTTGCGTCCACGGCGGCGTTCTTTTTCTGGATTCAGTTCGCGTGGTATTTCAAGCCGTTCTTCGGAATCATCACTGACGCCTTTCCTTTTCTGGGCACCCGGCGCAAGAGCTACATGCTGATTGGGGCAGTGCTTACCGTAGCCTCCTTCGTCATGCTTATCTTTACTCCGCATACCTACAACAGACTGCTCACGGTCTGCATTGCGGTCAACGTTTTCATGGTTCTCACCAGCACCGCCGTCGGCGGCTTGATGGTGGAGACGGGGCAGGCCTTCGGCGCAACAGGGCGGCTTGCCAGCGTCTTCAATTTCGTGAGCCAGGGCACGTACATCGTGGCCGGGCCTGTCGGTGGTCTCCTGGGCGCTCTTGCCTTCGGATGGACGGCTGCGGCTGGCGGGGCGGTAATGTTTCTGGTTGTTCCGGTCACGCTCCTTTTTCTTCACGAGCGCCGCAGGAGGGTGGACTCGAAGAAACTCCTGAACGAAGCTGGCACGCAGCTCAGGAAAATCGCGAACGCGAAGACCATGTGGGCCGCGGCGGCATTCAGCGCCCTTTTTTATTGCGCCCCGGGCATCATGACCGCGGAGTTCTACCAGCAGCAAAACGTTATGCACCTCAACACGGAGGGGCAAGGCATTCTGATGCTCCTGCAAGGCGTCTTCGCGGTCATCGCAGCGACGCTCTACGGAACGTTCTTTTGCCGCCGCTTCAAGCTGCGCCGGCTGCTCGCCGTATGCATCACGGTGGGCGCGGTATCGCAGTTTGGATACGCGTTTTATACCACCTTCCATCGCGCCTGGTTCATCGACAGCTTTTACGGCCTGGGTTGGACCGCAGCGGACATGAGCCTTATGGATCTGGCCATGCGGGCGACGCCATCCGGGAGCGAGGCCCTCGGCTTCTCGCTGATGATGAGCGTCCGCAACCTTTCCCTGTTTGGCAGCGACTGGGTAGGCGCAAAGATCATGGACCTTTATCATCTCCACCTGAGCACCATGGCGATTGCCAACGGCTTGGTTTCCCTGGTGGCCGTACCGTTCGTTTTCCTGCTTCCCGGCTTCATCGTGGACCGTATGGACACCGCGAACCAATCCGTCGCTCAGGGCGCGCCGGTGGGCGAGGCCGTTCCGCAAGAGTAAATTGAGCTAGGGCCGCGATCCGTTTCCCCTTGCCGACTATTGAGGATTGCAAAACATAGTGACAGCCGAGGCTGTAGCGCGGGTCTATGACCAGGCTTGTGCAAATTAAGTTTTTGAAAAAGGGCGGAATCTCGATAAGTTGGGCTCGTGGTTTGCGAAGACTACGAATTTCAACCGAGGAGGTTCCCCCGTCCATCGAGTATGCAGCATTTTCTCCCAATTACTACAAGGGCAAAGCGCATTTGTAGCGCAACGTTCGTCCTTCAACGTTGCGGCGCTTCGAGCCTTCCGAAGAGAGCTGGAAAAGCCGCAGGGCCGGAGAGCGGACCCTGCGGTACAAGTCGTAGCTCACCTAGGGGAGGAAATCAAACCCCCGCACCGCCCTAAACGGGTTAGACCTTCAGGCGGCGCAGGTAGGGAACGCTGGCTTCCATCAGCGGGAAGGGCATCTCCACATAATAGTTCTTGATGCCGCCGATCCGAGCCGCCTCGAAAACCTTCTTCCAGTTGAGCGTGCCGTGTCCCACGGCGACGATTTTACGGGTTCTGGCGTCCCAGCCTTGCACATGCATGGAAATGAAGCGACCCGGATAGGTGGCGAAATAATGGATGGGGTCAAAACCATAGGCAATGGCTGAAATCTGGAATTGAAACTTAACGGTTTGGGGATTGAGAAGCTTGAACAGAATATCGTAGGTCTTTTGGCCGTCGGCGAGCGAGGTGTCGAGGAAGCCTTCGTTGTGCAGACCCTGTTGGATGCCGGCCTCTGCGGCGCGCTCGGCGATCTGATTGAATTCGTCGGCGGCGCGCTTCACGTCATCCATCGTGGGATGCTCGGGCCCATCGAGCGAGGGGACCATCATCTGCGTCAAGCCGAGCTCCTTGGCCCAGGCGATTCGCCCCTCTTGATTCTGGCGCAACTCCTGAAGAGAAAAATGCGAACTAATGCATTCGACGCCCAGATCGCGGATGATGCGTCGAAGCTGGCTTCCAGAATACTTGGCGAGGCCGCCAAAACCCAAATGAGCGTAGCCTACAGGTGAGCAAAGCTCGATGCTTTGAAATCCGACTGCCTTGAGCTTTTTGATCGTGCCGGGAAAGTCCTGAGCGATCCATTGGCGGACCGGCCAAGTTTGGCAGCCAATGGGCAAGCCCAGCGGATTGGCGCGGAGTTCGGCTGAGTCCAGAGATACGATGCCCGCCAGGCCCGCCGTTTCCGTCGCCCGTCGGAGAAATGCTCTTCGAGAAATATCAGACATGGATTCCCCCTGCCGCTTGGCGGTCGTTCTCGCAGAAAGCCAGTTTACAGCAGCAGGCCGCTTCCGGAAGCAGAAATTTGAATCGTGCCGGTAGAGAATGCGGTACCAGGCGCGGCAGCCGCCCGGCGCTCGCGCGTTATGCGCCCAGCACCTCTCGGACCTTGCGAAGCAGCCCGGCGGGGGTAAAGGGTTTTTGCAAATAAGCCGTGCCGGGATCGAGAACCCCATGATGGACAATGGCCGTGTCCGTATAGCCGGACATATAGAGCACTTTGGTTTCCGGGTGGAGGGGTTTGAGGCGGTCGGCAACCTCCTTACCGCTCAACTCAGGCATGACGACATCCGTCAGCAACAAATGAATTAAGGAGGCGTGGTCGGCAGCGAGGCGGAGAGCATTCCGCGCGTCTTCAGCTTCCAACACGCGGTAGCCTTTCGACTCCAGGATTTCTCGCGCCAAAACCCGCAGCGACTGCTCGTCCTCCACCAGCAGGATGGTCTCGGTGCCGCCAACTTCGCGGGCTTGATTTTCAGTCGAGGCTTCGGCGCGCGCTTCCTCAGCAACTCGCGGCAAATAGACCTTGAACGTTGCGCCGCGGCCGAGCTCGCTATATACCCAGATGTGTCCGGCGCTCTGGCGGACAATACCGTACACGGTGGCCAGGCCAAGGCCGGTCCCTTTACCCGCTTCTTTAGTGGTAAAGAAAGGCTCGAAGATGTGGGATTTGATTTTTTCATCCATCCCTTGCCCGGTATCGCTGACGGCCAGCAGAACATAAGAGCCCGGGGTGACACCCATGTGGCGCCGGGCATACGATTCATCCAGCTCGATGTTCGCCGTCTCAATGGTCAGCCTGCCTCCATCCGGCATGGCGTCGCGGGCGTTGACCGCCAGGTTGAGAAGGATCTGTTCAATCTGGCCCGCATCCGCCCGGACCCGCCCTAGCCGGGGCCCTTGGACCGTGACCAGATCAATATCTTCCCCGATTAGGCGTCGGAGCATTGTGTCCATCCCAGCGACAACTCGATTCAGGTCTAAAACCTGGGGAGTGAGGACTTGGCGGCGGCTAAAAACCAAAAGCTGCCGTGTGAGGGCAGCCGCGCGATCTCCAGCGTGTTGAATCTGCTCTAGATGCGATGCCAGGCCGCGGTCCGATCCATATCGCTCCATCACAAGCTGGCTGTAACCGTTGATAATCGTCAACAAATTATTGAAATCATGCGCTACGCCGCCCGCAAGTTGCCCAATCGCCTCCATCTTCTGCGCTTGACGGAACTGCTCCTCCAGCTTTTTCCGCTCGCTCACATCGTTCGCCAACACCAGCCGGCTTTTGCCATTTCCAAACGGCAACGCGTGAGAGGTCATCTCAACATGTATGACAGAGCCATCTTTGCGGCGAAGCTGCCATTCGACGGGCGCCAGGCGAGGATCCGGTTGCTTCAAGGTCTGCTGGAGAAGCTGCGGAATGTCTTCCGGCAGATGAAGGTCGGTGATCTTCATCTTCAGAAACTCTTCCTGCGAGAATCCGTAATGCCCAACAGCAGTCTCGTTGATCGCTAGAAAGGCAAGCGTTTCCGTATCGTAAACCCACATGGGCTGCGGATTCGACTCGAAGAGAAGACGATATCGCTCCTCCGACTCGCGGAGCGCCGCCTCGGCACGCTTGCGCTCGGCGCACTCGGTCGTCAGGGCCGCCGTCCGTTGTTCGACGATACTCTCAAGTTGGCGCGCGAACTGGGCTAGCTCTTTCTGCTTCTCTTGAAGTTCCTTGTTGAGCTGGACTGCATCCTCGTACGTAGAGATGAGCAGGTCCAAAATCTGTTGTCGCTCAGCGGCGATGAAGTGCCGTTGACCGTTCAAATAAATTTCGACCCCGAGCTGCGTCTTCTCCGTCCGGCGCAGTTCACGGTGCGTGAGAACATACTCGATCCGGGAAAGCAGGTATTTGGCGTCATAAGGTTTCCGGATGAAATTATCCGCTCCCGAGCTTAACCCTTGGACGATGTCATTGGGGCTTGAGAGCGAAGTGAGCAAGATGAACGGGATTTCCTTCCACGCCGGTTGGGACTTAATCTGCCGGCATAGATCAAACCCATCCATCTCCGGCATGACAACGTCAGAAAGGATGAGACTCGGCCGACTGGCGTGGAGTGAAGCCAGCGCTTCACGCCCATTTCGGGCCATTGTCACGGAGTAGCCTTGCTCTCTTAAAAGGTACTGGAGCTGCTCGGCCTGCGTTGGGCTATCTTCCACCACTAGAATCTCTTCGTCCCTTTGTTGCGTTAAGGGTTGTGGGGTCATGAATTATTCCAGCTTGTGATTTAAGGCATTGAGGGCGGCGGCGATACTTTCCGGAGAAAGCACGCAGGTTGCCGCGCCCAGCTTGAACGCTTCGCCTGGCATTCCGTAGATAAC
>JAJYNF010000030.1 GCA_021786455.1 Acidobacteriota bacterium | reverse complement strand
ACCCAGCGTGCGAGCGTTCATGGGTTCGATCCAGGCCGCTTGTCAATATTCCCACGGCGCGGTCATCTGGAACCTTTCTCTCAACATCAACGACCCGTTGCTCCAGATTGCCAAGAGCTACAACGCTGGAGGGTCGGCGAAGTTGGCTGGTCAATGCGGCCAGGCTGAGGGTTCCGGCGAAGTGGGGTTTCGGTAGGCTAGGTCCGTGACGGACGGGAAGCAAGGCGCCGCGCCGCGCGGCGCAATTGCCAGTCGGCTTGGCGCGTGAAGGGCGAAGAAATAACTTCGTAATCGTGTGGGGAGGCGCCGAAGGGCGGAACATATCCGCCGTAGCCGTTCGCGTAGCCGAGCGGGATAAGCCGGGCGCGGCGCCAAAGGAATTCACCCGTTTCCGAACCGATTTCGAAAGGCATCGCCAGCCAGGAAACTCCGCCCAGTTTGATCTGCGTGAGTGGATAGGCGGCGCGCGCCTGCCCAGGCTTTCGGACTCTCCGCAAGCTCCGAAGATTCTCGCGCGCCTCCTCGGCGGCTTCTGCCAAGCGGCCCGCGGCAGGTGGGGCCTTGGGTTGAGTTGGCGGAAGCTGGCGGAACTTAAGCGCCAAGCTGGTTTCGCGCACAACCAGAGACTCGACGCCGAGCGGCTTATAAATGGCGCGCTTGGCCTGGCGAGCCAACAGAAGACTCAGGCGCTCAAGCTCCTGTGCGGACTGATTTCGCCGGGTGAATCGGGTGCTGATGTTCGCGGCGGCGCCGCAGGCGATGAGCGCAAACCCGCCTTGCGGCTCCAATCGCTGCGTCAGGCGGCCCAACAGATCCCCTGAAAAGCGTGTGTTTTGGTAGCCGAGGACCGTGGAGTGGCAGCCGTAAACGCCCAACAACGCCGTTCCGGAGCGTCCGGAGAGGCGGAGCAGATAAAGCGGCTGCGAGAGGAAATTTCTCGGCCGATTGCGATCCGAAGCAACGCCCCGAATGACAACCCGCGCCAAGGCAGGCTCGACAGGCTGCATCCTTTCGGCTGCTTCCCGAACGGCCATCGAGATTGTCCGCTCAAGAAAACGCGCGTAGGTGGGCCGGGGCGGCGCAGAGACCGGTGAGGCAACGTCGAAGGGCGTCGTATCAATCAGCGGTCCCGAATGGGTGTGGGTGGCGGCAAGGATAATATGTGAGGCGGGCACGCCCAGCGATCTCGCCAGGATCGGGCGGAGGCGCCGCGCCCAGCGGTCGGAGAAGAGCAACAGCTCCGCAATCACGATAGCAAGAGTGCGTTCGCCGCATTCGAGAACCAGCGCGCGGGTATAAAGCGGGTGAAGCACACCCGTCGCCATCCCTTTGCGTCGGACGTATCCTGCCATGGGATAACCCGGCGGCGGAGTAATCTCAGCTTTTGCCCAACCGGCCTTCAAAGACCGCATGGTAGTTCCGGTGAAAAACCGCGATGGCCTCGCGGGTGGGAGTCATTCCGGCCGTCTGGAGCGCCAGTAACCAGGCGCCCCCGAGCGGCGGCAGAATGGCCGGCACCAGCCGGGCGTCTGGACAGAGCTTCTTCAATGTCTGGCGCAACGGCTGGAGAATAATTTTCCCGGCGCTGAAAACCGAACCCTGACAGCTTACCCGCGCCTGCACCAAAGGAAGTCTTCGTGCCGCCGCGGCGGCCTGAACGGCCAACGCCTCGCCTGCTTGCCGAAGAATCGTTCGCGCCACACGGTCACCTGTTGAGGCCAGGCGAACCACCAAGACTGCCAAGACTCCCAACGAGGCCGGGCTCGGATCCTGATAGATCACGGGAAGAAGATTCTGAAACGTGTGGGCGCCGAAATGTTTCTGGAAGGCCCTCGGCAATCGAGTGGCCGGGCCGATGCCGTCCACAGCATGGGCGGCGCGCCGCAAAGCCTCGCGGGCGATCCATTGCGCGCTGCCTTCATCGCCGAACAGCGCACCCCACCCGCCGACCTGCACGTATCTTGACTCGTCGGCCTTTCCGAATATTACCGAACCGGTCCCGCTGACAATGACGATGCCCGGGCCGCCAGCGAACGCCCCTTCGAGGGCGATGCGCATGTCGCCGAGTACTTTTAGGGTCGCGCGGGGCAGAAGTTGCCGCACTGAGTCTGCAATCCGCGAACTTCCCTCACCATGCTGGTCCACGCTGGCACTACCCAAGACGGCTACCCCAACGGGCTTGACTGAGTGAAGCGCCGTCCCAAGTGCTTCGCGGAGGCTGGTGAGCGCCCTCGACCAGCCCACTGCAAAAGCGTTTCCGGGGCCTGTCACGGTATAACGGATGATCTCTCCACCCGGGCTAGCGAGGCAGGCGCGCGTGTGCGTGGCGCCGGAATCGGCGATCAGAAAATATTCAGAACTTGCCCACAAGGCTTTTGGCATGCCCGCTGCCTCATTGCTTGCGCCTTAGAATCTTGTACGCCAGCCTGTTCCCCCAAGGTCGTCTGTCGGCGGCGTTGCTGAAGCCGCCGGGTGCGTCGCGGAGTTTGATTCCACAGTCGAGCGTTCGCTGCCCGCGCGCCGGCGGAATTTTATCATCGCCGCTCCGATCAGAACGAAAGCGCCTCCCGTTCCCATGGTGAGGAAATTCCTGGAAAAGGGAAGGAAGCCGGAACTCAGCGCCAGCAAAACCACTCCCATAACGGCAATGATCGTGCCCGCAATGGGCGCAGGGCTGGGAATTTCACCGGCAGGAATCCGACTGGGCTGGCTGAGGCGGGCGAAAAACCTTTCGGCGCGTTCCCGCGCCTCGCCGGCCACCGGAAAGTAGCGAGCGGCGATGAACAGGACCAACGTCGTAATGACCGTGGGGACTACGATGCTGATGGCCTGAAACTCACCCACGTTGGTGGGTTTCCTGACTGCCAAATCGAGCAGAAAAACAAGGCCGGATGCGATTCCGGCGAAAAATCCTGCCAATGCGCCGCCGGCTGACAGCCGGCGGCTGAGGAGACCCGCCAGCATCGGCAACACCGTAGGGGGCAGGAAGAAACCGAAGGCAGTGACCATGGTGTTGAAAATCGTCCAGTGGAAATAGGTGACGGTCAGGGCGATGGCGAGCGTGCCGACAGCTCCGACCGCCGTCAAGATTCTTCCCACCCACATCAGTTCGCGCCAGCCGGCCTGTGGATGCACCCATCGCTGGTGAACGTCCACCGTCAGCACGGCCGCGACGACGTTGTAGCCGGAGGCCAGGACCGACATCGTGGCTGCGAACAGCGCGGCCACCACCAGTCCAAACATGCCCGGAGGAAGCAGCCTCATCCCCACGCGGGCGTAAATGGTTTGCGGATCGAAGCGGCCGAAGGGAATAAAAGCGCGTGCCAACATGCCGGTCAAAATCCAAAGCGGGGGCAGAAGGAAGAAAAGCAAGCTGGCCAGCCAACCCGTTCTGCGGCAGTCGCGCTCGGTGCGTGCGGCATAAAACTTCTGGATCAGGGACCAGTTCCCAGCAAGCGACAGGACGCTGAGAACCAGGAACGCGCCCAGATAGCTCCAGTGATAACGAGCCGTGGTGGGATGGAAGAATCCCGGTGGAACAGCCGCCGCCAACCCAGGCCATCCTCCCGCGGCGTGCCAGGCCAGCGGCGCCAGCAGGATAATCGCCGTCGTGACCAGAACGAACTGCACGAAGTCGGTGATGACCGCGGCCCACAGCCCGCCCAATACCGTATAGACCAGAGTAATCACCGCCACTACACTCATGGCTGCGAAGGGCGAAATTCCCAGTCCGGTGGAAACGAAAATGCCGATGGCCACGATCTTCAATCCCTCGTCGAGAATCTTGAGAGGAATTCCGGACCAGGCGAACACCTGCCGGATGGCGGGCGAAAAGCGGGCTTCCAGGAATTCGACGGGGGTGATGATCCCCGCCCGACGCCAGCGCCGCGCCAGAAGCCAGGTGATCAGGAGGGTTGCCGGGACCGTGGTCCAGTAAATGGCCAGCGCCACCGCGCCATCGGCGTAGCCCAAGCCGGCGTACACGACGATGGAAAGGGCGCTGACGTAGGACATCACGAATGAGACTCCGCCGATCCACCAGGGCAGTTGCTTGCCGCCTGCGAAATACAAGTCCAGAGACTTCATGTGGGGGGCATAGACAAGCCCCACGCCGAGCATGGTCAGGAAGTAGGCGGCGAGAACCGTGAGGTCAGCGGCGCGCATAGGCAGCTTGAAGATCGGCAGGAAGGGGGCGAACGGGTTCGCTGCTTCCGGTTTCGAGCGACTGATGGATGGCTTCCAGGGCCGCGGTGACCTGACGTCCATCGAGCCCGGTGACATGGGGCGCGGTATCCTCGCGAACCGCGAAAAGGAAATCTTCCAGGCAGGAAGGGAAGGCGCCGCGCACGCGTCCGAAGATTTCGCCGGTCAAGAATCCTTTCGGGTAGCTGAAAGAATCCTTGCTGCTCACCTCGATAGATTCGTACTTGCGGTCCATGTGGATGTGCCCGGCCGTGGCCAGGACTTCTACGAAGGAATCCACGATGCTGGGAAATGTGTTGGGGTAGATCCAGGCCGACTCAAAGGTTGCAAAGGCCCCGGAGGAAAATTTCACCTGGGCTTGGATGACGTCATAGGTGGGGATACCGCGCGCGGCGAGGACCTCCTTGCGGCCCAGCGCCCGAGCCTCGACGGGCTCCGCCTCAAGAAGCCAGCGGATCAGGTCCACATCATGGGAGGAGAGGAACCAGGCTGAGGTCGTCTGGCCGGCCCATGAAATGTACTCTGTGGGGACAAAGATGGTGTCGTTCTTGCGGGCGTAAGCAGCCAGCGGCTGTCCGATTTTGCCCGACACGAGCGCCGCTTTCGCCTGCTGGTAGGGCGAGAGCCATCGGTGGTTGAAGGCCACCTGGATTTTTCGCCCCCGGCGCTGTGCGATGCGGAGCAGCTCGTCGGCTTCGTCCACCCGGGTCGTCAGCGGCTTTTCCACCAAAACGTGACGGCCGGACTCCAGCACGGCCCGAGCCGGCTGGAAGTGAAAGGAGTCGGGTGTTGCCACCACGACGGCGTCCAGATCGTTTCGCTCCAGCATTTTGCGGTAATCCGTGTACGTGTTCTTTACGCCGGTCCGCTTCGCGACTTCGGCCAGGCGCTCCTGCCGCCGTGTCGAAACCGCCACCAATTCCGCCAGGGGATGCGTGGAATAAATCCGGGCGTAAAGTTCCCCCATGATTCCAAGGCCGATAACTCCGATGCGTACACGTTCCATGACCATTTTGCCTTCAGTGCGTGGACGATTCTCCCTGTCGTTCGGCCGGCGAAGCCGGTTCGCGCCGAATCATTCCCGGCCTTTCCTCGCCAAGCAGCCGTAAGAAGTTTTCGCGCAGGATGGCCTCCTTGGCCGCGTCGGAAATCCGCGCCGTGAGCACCCGGCCCAATCCGATGGCCGCCTCCAGATAAGGCATATCCGAGCCAAAAAGTACCCGCTCCGCCCCCAGACGCTCAACCAGGATTTCCAAAATCGTTCGGTGGCTTTGCGAGCCGGTGATATCCAGGAAGGTGTTTTCAGTTTGTCGCGCGACCTCGCAGGCCTGCAGATAGCCGCGCCAGGTGACGCCAGAATGTCCGATCAGGATTTTGGCTTTCGAAAACCGGCGCGCCACGTCCAGCAGGAGCAAGGGCGAGCACTCAGGATCGGAGTCCCAGGTATGAACGAGCACGATGGCCTCGGTTTGATGCGCGTACTCCCAAATCGGCTGGTAGCCAGGCCCGTTGACCGGATAGTGATGCAAAGCAGGGTGCAGCTTGACCAGTGGCGGCGAGTGAAAGTGTTTCCACCGCTCGAGTTCTTTCAGCGCCTCGCCGCCCGGCCGGGGGTTCACGGTGATATAGCCGCGAAACCTATGAGGGAATTGCTTGAGCGCTTCGGCGACCTCGCGATTACCCTGCGGGCAATCCGTGTAGCAGGCGCGCGTGGAGGTCACGGCAAGCACCTCAATGTTCAGCAGGTCCATGGCCTCAACCATCTGCTCCACGCTGAACCGATAAGCGGGAAAATCCGGATGGACCCCGATGTGCCCATGGCAATCGGCGATGGGAATCGGCGACTTCACGCGGTCGCTCCTTTCAGAAGCCGGTGCAGGTTGAGGCTGGCGATAGCCAGTCTGGCGTCGTCGCTGATGCGCGCCGTGCCCAAAACGAAAAGCGACGCGCCGGGCGTGTAGAGTGGCAGGCGGCTGCCAAAGACGATGCGCTCGGGGCCAAAACGCTGCACGTAAGTTTCCAGTTGCCGGTGCGCCACGTAGGTGGAGGCGTCGAAATAGAGGTTCGGAAATTTCCCGAGCAAAGGGAAAAGATACCGGTCGGCCCGATAGCCGGT
>JAJYNF010000017.1 GCA_021786455.1 Acidobacteriota bacterium | reverse complement strand
TCCGATCTATTGGATCTACGGCCTGCCGCCTCATTGCTTGTACGTGGTCTTTATGGACGGGACCGTCACAGAAGTCCACCAGTATTGATGAACTCTGCGCTCCACGGATGCCATGACTGACGAGCCCAAATCCCCACCTAACGGCGGAACAAGCGATAAGCCTGTCCAGCGTGCTGCTCCCGCGGGCCCGGTTACCTCACCTCAAAAACCGGCGGCGACTTCCCCACCGAAGCCGACCCCAAAGCCGATTGTCAAGCCCGAGCCGTGGGCCAGCCCGCTCCTGGAAGCATTGCAAGAGCGGTTCCCCGGAGCCATCAGTGACGCGTTGATTTTTCGGGGACAGGCTTTCTTTACGGTTCAGAAGGAACGCCTTATCCAAGTCGCCGAGTTTCTCAAGAGCGAGGGGGGAGGAAGCTACTGCTTGCTTACCGACGAGACGGTGGTGGATTACCCGAAACGCGAGAAGCGGTTTGAAATCATTTACCAGCTCTATTCATTTGAGCGCAACGACCGCTTGCGGATGAAGGTTCTGGCTGGCGAAGCCGAGACGGTTCCGTCGGTCACGGCTGTTTGGCCCGCCGCCAATTGGCTGGAGCGCGAGATTTATGACATGTTCGGAGTAGTCTTTGAGGGGCATCCCGAATTGAAACGGATTCTGCTGCCGGAAGATTGGACCGGACATCCCTTGCGAAAAGATTACGATATTCTGCGGCAGGACCCAGAGTGGGTGCGCGCCAATCTGAAAATTGAGAGTGGGCAATAGTCCGGACGGCCCACACCATGAAAGTGAAGCGAGGAGCAACAAACTGGAGGGTGCCCGTAAGCGGCGGAGCCGTGCTGAAAGCTAGCGATTCACGCTGCACCCGCCCTGACGTTGGGCCATGCGCGGTGGCTGTGGGCAAGGTGGCTTAGATGGCCGAGGCGACGTTTCTCGACAGCAACGAACTGTTGGTCAATATGGGGCCGCAGCATCCGGCAACCCACGGGGTGTTGCGGGTGAAACTAAGGTTGGATGGAGAACGGGTGCTGGGTTCGGAGTGCGTGATCGGCTATCTGCACCGTGGGGTAGAGAAAATTGCGGAGAACCGGACTTACGCTCAATTCGCGCCGTACACCGACCGGATGGATTACGTGGCCGCCGTGACCAACGGCATGGGTTATTGCGAGGCAGTGGAGAAGTTGCTCGGGGTCGAGCTGCCGCCCCGCGCCCAATGGACGCGGATGATCCTGGCGGAATTGCAGCGCATTGCCAGCCACTTGCTGTGGCTGGGGACGCATGCGCTCGATCTGGGCGCCATGACACCGGTTTTCTACACCTTCCGCGAGCGCGAGGAAATCCTGAACATCTTTGAGAGTTACTGCGGCGCGCGGCTGACCACTCACGCCTTCCGCATCGGCGGCTTGCAGTATGACCTTTACGATGAGTTTGAAACCGACGTTCGCAAGTTCTGCGATTATTTCCCTGGCAAAATTGACGAGTACGAACAGCTCCTAACCACCAACCGCATATGGATGGAGCGGACGCAAGGCGTGGGCGTCTTGAGCGCTGAAGATGCCATCGCCCTGGGCGTGACCGGGCCGGTGCTCCGCGGCTCGGGAATGCATTGGGATATTCGCAAAGCTCAACCTTACGAAGCTTACGACAAAGTTGAATTCGACGTCCCAACCGGCGAGCACGGAGATACTTACGACCGCTACTTGGTGCGCATTCAGGAGATGCGTCAGTCGGTCCGGATTATCCGGCAATGCTTGGAGCGCCTGGAGCCGGGACCGATTTTCGGCAAAGTCGGCAAGATCATTAAGCCGCCCGCGGGCATAGAGGTGTATCATTCGATCGAAGGTCCCAAGGGCGAACTGGGCTATTTCGTGGTGAGCGATGGGACCGTGAACCCCTATCGAGTTCGTATCCGCCCGCCGTCGTTTTTGAACTTGCAGGCGCTCGACAAGATGGTGCGGGGCCATTTAGTGGCCGACGTGGTGGCTATTATCGGCACGATTGACATTGTGCTGGGCGAAGTGGATCGCTGAAGGTAACCTTGACCTCGCGCCATGAAGCATGAAACCACTCTCATATAACCCGCAAGCGCACTTGCTTGTGGCGCAGCCCAGGCGAGCCGCCTCGCGTAATCCGTAAAGCGGCCTGCCTAAAATCCAGTAAAGGATGTGACGGAAGACACATCACGTTGGGCGACGGATGCGCTAGATTTAGCGGGTGAAGGCTGCCTTTTAGGAGCCGAATAGGACAATCGAACGGAGGCTGTACTGCGCGAGGGCAACTTGGCGGCAACTCAGGAGGTAGCGCGCTTCTTGTCCGACCATTCCTTGGTTGAGGCGACGCTGAAGATCGTGGTAGTGTTCGCCGTCCTGTCAGGCCTGGTGGCCTATCTGGTCTATTTGGAACGAAAGGTTCTGGCGTTCATGCAGGCGCGGTTAGGTCCCATGCGCGTGGGGCCGTGGGGTATCTTGCAGCCCATTGCGGACGGCCTCAAGCTATTGCTGAAGGAGGATTTGGTTCCGGCGGGAGCGGACCGAACGGTGTTTCTGCTTGCGCCGGTGATTAGCGTGGTGGCGGCGTTTTCCGTGTTCGCCGCCATCCCTTACGGTCCGGGCGGATGGACGATTACCAATCCGAACGTCGGCATCCTTCTGATTCTTGGGCTCTCTTCGCTGGGAATTTATGGAATCATCCTGGGCGGATGGTCTTCCAACAGCCATTATCCTTTGATCGGCTCCTTCCGCTCGGCGGCGCAACTTGTCAGTTACGAAGTGGCGGCGGGCTTGGCGATTGTGAGCGTGCTGTTAATCGCCAATTCACTCAGTTTGGTGGCCATTGTTCAGAGGCAACAGCAGATGGGCGCGTGGAACGTTTTCCTGAATCCGGTGGCGTTTGTCATTTATCTCATTGCCGGGGTGGCGGAAACCAACCGCAACCCCTTCGACCTTCCCGAGGCGGAATCGGAGCTCACCGGAGGTTTTCACACCGAATACAGCGGATTTCGTTTCGCGCTCTATTTTATGGCGGAATATACGAACATGGTGTTGATTGCGAGCCTAGCGGTCGTGTTGTTTTTGGGAGGATGGCTGCGGCCCTTCGAGAGCGTCCGTTGGCTCAGCCTGCTCAAATACGCGCCCGCCGCCGCCCTGGTGGGAGCCGCGGTGTTCGTGTTGTGGCTGGGCCTCAAAAGCCGAGTACGAGCGGAACGGATCTTTTTTGCCGCCCTGGCCATGGGCTGCGTCCTTTTGGCGGCTGTGGTTGCCATGCCCGCGGTGCTCGAAGCCATTCAAGGGGTGTTCTGGTTCACGGTGAAAGTGATGGCTATTTTGTACGCCTTCATCTGGTACCGGGCAACCTTTCCGCGGTATCGCTTCGATCAGTTGATGACCGTGGGATGGCAGCGGCTGATTCCCCTGGCCTTGTCGAGCCTGATCGTCACTGCGATAATGCTCGTCTGGACCGGCCAACGCCTGGCGCCGTTGTTGGTGGCCAATGTGCTCGGTGGGGCTCTCACGGTACTCATCTTAAGCGCCCGACAAGACAGCGGGCGTTTTCGAACCATCGAGGGGGCAACACGATGAGAGAACGGCTGCGCGAGCTTTTCCTGGTGGATTTACTGAGGGGACTGCGGCTGACCTTCAGTTACCAACGGCCGTCGGCGACTTACACGGAACAGTACCCGCTTGAGCGGCCGCCGGTGGCGGAACGTTACCGCGGCGCGCCGCGCCTGAACAATCATCCTTCGACCGGGGAGACGCTTTGTATCGCCTGTAATCCGTGCGCGCTCGCCTACACGGAGAATTTGATTGTGGTGGGCTGGGAGCGCACCTCCGACCGCAAGAAGATGCTCACCACTTTTACCTATGATCTTTCTCGGTGCATGTTCTGTGGGCTGTGCGAGGATGCTTGCCCCGTGGACGCGCTCGAGTTGACTCAGGACTTTGAAGTGGCTCGATACAGCCGCGAGGGGTTGATCTGGGACCGGAGCATGCTCGAGGAAGGCCCCGAACCTACTCGCTACACGCGATAGAAAGTCAGCCGCGGGCACGGCAGAGCTTCGCATCTCCCGAAGGTGGCTTCTCGCCGGCGACTCCGCGCCGCGCCTCGAAGAATTTGGAAAGGTTAAGGCCAAGTGGATTGAAAATGACTTCGAAACGGGGACGGACGTGCCGATAGCGCTTCCTCAAATGGCTTTTCTGATTCTCTCCATGGCCGCCCTGGTCTCGTCCATCCTTGTCATCACGCGGCGTAATGCGGTCCACGCCGCGATCTGGCTGATTGTCGCCCTGCTTTCGGTGGGCGGAATTTATCTCATCCTGCAGGCGGAGTTTCTGTTCGCCGTTCAGATCATTCTCTACGTGGGCGGCATCATGGTTCTTTTTCTGTTTGTGTTAATGCTGGTGAATGTGGATGCGTCCGTTCGGCAGGCCCCTTTCAACCGCCAATGGCCTGTCGGGCTGGGAACGGCGGTCTTACTGTTGGCCGAGATGGCCTACGGTTTTTGGCGCGGCGGAGCGCCTCTGGCTGCCGCGGCGGTTTCAACGGTTGCGCCAGCAGCCCAAGGCAACACCCAAGCCGTGGGCATGGCGCTCTATCAAAACTACATGCTGCCGGTGGAGTTGGCTTCTCTCCTGCTGTTAGTGGCCATGGTGGGAGCGGTGATTATGGCTAAAAAGAGGCTCGGATGATTCCCTTCCAATGGTGTTTGTTTCTGAGCGTGGGGCTTTTGACGGTGGGCGTGATCGGCGTGCTGACGCGGCGAAACGTGCTGGTGATCCTCATGTCCATCGAACTCATCCTGAATGCGGTCAACATCAATCTGGTCGCCTTTTCACATTATTTCCGCGCCGTGACCGGTCAAGTCTTCGCCATTTTCGTGATTACCGATGCCGCGGCTGAAGCGGTCGTCGGCCTTGCCCTCATCGTGGCGCTGTTCCGCAACAAGGAAACGGTCAATGCCGACGAGATGGATTTGCTGAAATGGTGAAGCCCGATCCGGCGTGGATCCGCTGTTGGTCGGCGCTCAGAAGCACTGTTAAGTCGGACTGATGGGTGCAGAAGATGGACGCAGCCGTACACGTGTAAATGTTCTTTCTTAACCATCTCTGGTTGCTTCCCCTGTTACCTGCGCTCGGCGCGGCGGTTGAGTTGCTGTTTGGCCGCCGGCTTCCCAAAAGCGCCGTGTCGGTGATTTCTGTCGGCTTGCCTGCGGCCGCATTGGCGTGGGCGGTGGGCTGCTTTGGAGAACTTCTGGCGCGGCCGCAGCACACCTTCACCCAGGTTCTCTACACGTGGCTACCCGCGGGAGCCTTTCACCTTGCCAACGGCGGGGTCGGCCAATTCACCGTGCGCGTTGGTTTTCTCTTGGATCCACTCTCTGCCGTCATGATTTTGGTGGTGACGGGCGTTGGGTTCCTGATTCACGTTTATTCGATGGGTTACATGGGGCACGAGGGCGGTTACTACCGCTTCTTTGGCTACATGAATCTGTTTCTGTTCTCAATGCTCCTCTTGGTCCTGGCGAACAATTATTTGCTCATGTTCGCCGGTTGGGAAGGCGTTGGCCTTTGCTCTTACTTCCTGATTGGATTTTATTTCGAGCGCCGGTCGGCCGCGGATGCCGGCAAGAAGGCCTTTGTGGTCAACCGCGTCGGGGATGCGGGATTTTTGCTCGGGATCATGCTGATCACCGTGACCTTCGGGACGTTGAATTTCCAGCAAATCACCGCGGCGGCCCGCAGCGGGCAATTCGCGGTGGGCAACGGCGTGATTACGGCGATTTGCCTGCTGCTTTTTGTAGGAGCGGCGGGAAAATCGGCGCAAATTCCGCTGTACGTCTGGCTGCCGGATGCGATGGAGGGCCCGACGCCAGTCAGCGCGCTGATTCACGCGGCCACCATGGTGACGGCCGGGGTGTACATGGTGGCGAGATCGAGCGCGCTGTACACACTGGCTCCAACGGCGCTCGGAGTGGTGGCCGGCATTGGCGCGGCCACGGCCATTTGGGCGGCCTCCATGGGATTGGTCCAGAATGACATCAAGCGCGTGCTGGCCTATTCCACGATCAGCCAGTTGGGTTACATGTTCCTTGCCTGCGGCGTGGGCGCTTTTGGCGCCGGCATCTTCCATCTGATGACCCATGCATTCTTCAAGGCTCTGCTCTTCCTCGGAGCTGGCAGCGTCATCCACGCCTTAAGCGGCGAACAGGATATGCGCAAGATGGGCGGGCTTTGGCGGAAGATCCCCATCACGTTTACAACTTTTCTGGCCGCCACGCTGGCCATTTGCGGCATTCCCGGCTTTTCAGGATTTTTCAGCAAAGATGAGATTATCTGGGACAG
>JAJYNF010000077.1 GCA_021786455.1 Acidobacteriota bacterium | reverse complement strand
CTTGCCGCGCGAGCTCAAGGAAGCCTTCACTTTCCTCGAGCTCATGGTGGTTATGACGCTCATCCTCATCCTCGCGGCGATGGCGGTTCCCACGTTGCGAACGACCATCATCCGGGCCAAGGAAGCCGTGCTCCGTGACGACTTATTCACCATGCGCAAACTGATTGACCAGTACACGATTGACAAGCAGGAACCGCCGCAGACCTTGGATGACTTGGTACAGGCCGGATATTTGCGCGGAGGGATTCCGAAGGATCCGTTTACCGGTTCCAATAAGACTTGGAAGGTTGACACCGAGGACGTGCCGATCGGGGCTGGCGAGGTCGTGCCCGGCATTGTGGATGTCCACAGCGGCTCCAAGCAGATTTCATTGGACGGCACGCCGTACAGTAGCTGGTAGGGATGACCGAATTCATCTGCAAATTGGGCGCGCCCAGCGGACGAGTCACAGAGGAAACCCGCCAAGCCACCTCGGAAACCGAGCTCCGCGCCCGCCTGGCGGCGGATGGGTTTTACGTTTTTTCCGTGCGGCCGAAGGATTTCCTGCGTATCCGCGCTGGCGCGGCGCGGCCCACGGGCCAGGTCCGACCGGATGACCTGCTGGTATTCAACCAACAGTTCGTGACCCTGTCCAAGTCGGGCTTGCCGTTGCAGAAATCGCTGGATCTGCTGGCGCGTCAGGCGAAGAAGAGCGATCTCGGCGCCATTCTCGAGGAGGTGCGCGATAAAGTGCGGGAAGGTGAATTGCTTTCGGACGCCTTCGAGTCCACGGGGCGCTTTCCCAAGATCTATTGCGCCACGCTTCGCGCCGGCGAACGCAGCGGCAGCTTGGACAAGGTCCTGGCCCAATACGTCGCGTACCAAAAGACGGCGCGGGGCTTCAGGAAGAAGTTCCTTGCGGCGCTCATCTATCCGGCCTTTTTGCTGGTATTTCTGGTGGGGCTGATTGTGCTGGTAGATTTATTCATCATCCCCAAGTTCACCGAGTTCTACGCCGAGCTGAACGTCCCTCTGCCGGCGCTCACGGTCGTGCTCATTGGCCTTGGACAGGCGATGCGCAAGTGGGCGGTTGCGGGGCTGGTGGCCATCGCCGGGATTATTTTTGCCTTGCGGGCTGCCGGGAAATCAGGAACCTTTCGGATGTATTGGGAACGGCTCAAGTTTCGTCTGCCGGTGGCGGGAAATCTTTTTCTCAAATTTTCCGTGGCGGAGTTCTCCCGAACGCTGGCTACGTTACTCCAGGCGGGCACGCCGGTCGTTGCGGCTCTTCAGACCGCTTCCGAGGCTTCTTCGAGCCCGTTGGTCGCCAAGGGCGTGGCGGAGGCGAGAAAGGAAGTCACGGCCGGAAAGTCGCTCAGCGCCAGCCTCCGCGCCACCGGCCTATTCCCCGAAATGGCGCTGGACATGGTGGAAGTCGGCGAGACGACGGGGGCGCTGCCTGCCATGCTGGATTCGGTTGCCGATTTTTTTGAGGAAGATGTCGGCATTGACTTGTCGGCATTAGTGGCCTTGGTGGATCCCTTGATGATCGCCGTCATTGCCATTGCGGTCGGATTTGTGCTGGTAGGATTTTATTTGCCGTTGTTCTCATTGGCGTCGCAAGTGCATTAAGCTTAAGGTGAGGTTCCATTGGGAGAAACCGTCTCGGCGAATCTTAATGCCGAAATCGAGAAGGCCCGCGAGCAGGCTCTCCGTTACCACTTCGACTTTGTGGACCTAGCCGAGTTCCGGCCGGAACCGGACCTGTTGCGTTCGATCTCTCTCGATTTAATGCTTCACTATGAGTTTCTGCCTCTCGCCGCGCGGGACCACGAGTTAGCCATTGCCATTGGCGATCCGACGAACCTCGCCCGCCTGGACGAGATCGCCGCGCGGCTGGACCGACGCTTAATTGTGAAGGTGGCCGCCCCGACCCAGATTAAAGAGTATCTGGCCAAGACGGACCCTTCGCAACGTGTTCTGGATGAAGCCACCAGCGAATTTCGCCTCGATGTGATCCGTGAGGAGGACAACGGAGACGAAAAGCTCTCGCTCGAGCAACTCGTCGGGGTCAAGGACGTCAGCCCCGTGATCCGCCTGGTGGACTCCATCATTTTCGCCGGGCTGGAACGGCGCGCCAGTGATATTCACCTCGAAAGCCGCGATAACTCGATGGTCGTGAAGTACCGAGTGGATGGCGTGCTCCAACAGGCCATGGCGCCGATCGGGCCGGAGTTCCAATCGAACATCATCACCCGCATCAAGGTCATGGCGGAGCTGGACATCGCCGAGCGGCGCATCCCGCAGGACGGACGGTTTCGCGTCAGTTACCGCGGGCGCTTGATTGATTTTCGAGTCAGCATCATGCCCTCCATTCACGGCGAGGACGCGGTTCTCCGCATCCTGGATAAAGAATCCCTGCACGAGAAATTCCGGCAGCTTCGCCTCGACGTGCTGGGCCTTTCCGACCACGAAATTCGGCGCTTGCGCCGCTTCATTCGCGAACCGTACGGCATGGTCCTGGTTACCGGGCCGACCGGAAGCGGAAAAACGACGACCCTTTATGCGGCGCTTTCCGAAATCAAAAGTGACGAAGACAAAATCATCACCATCGAAGACCCCGTGGAATACCAGATACGCGGGATCACTCAGATTCCCGTCAACGAAAAAAAGGGGCTGACCTTCGCCCGCGGCCTGCGCTCCATTCTGCGGCACGACCCGGATAAAATTATGGTGGGCGAAATTCGGGACAACGAGACCGCGCAAATTGCCATTCAGTCCGCGCTGACCGGACATCTGGTTTTTACCACCGTCCACGCCAACAACGTGGTGGACGTTCTGAGCCGGTTCCTGAACATGGGCGTGGAACCCTACAATTTTGTTTCCGCCTTGAACTGCATCTTAGCGCAGCGGCTGGTGCGGACCATCTGTGAAGCTTGCAAGCGCCCGACCCAGCCGTCACGCGAGCTGATGGAGGAGTCAGGGCTAGACCCCGCGAAATGGCAGGACATCCAGTTCAACGAAGGCTCTGGCTGCCCCAAATGCAATGGGACAGGCCATCGCGGCCGCACCGCCATCGGGGAGTTGATGGCGCTCTCCGACCGGATCCGCGAGATGATCCTCGACAAGCGCCCTTCGTCTGAAATACGCCGCTTGGCGCGCGAAGAAGGCATGCGGACGCTTCGTGAATCTGCCCTGGAAAAAGTTCAATTGGGCATTACTACCCTCAAGGAGATCAACAAGGTCACCTTTGTGGAGTAGCGGCCTGAAGCGGACGCCGCCAACGCGATGGATTGGAAGAACATCACTCATCGGCTTTTTGGACCTCGAGCCACCACTTCCCGCTTTCGAGTGCCTTCTTTGGCGCTTGAGGTTGAAAAGGGGTTTGCGGTGGGCGCGCGTCTCGACCGGGCTTCGAGAAGGATCAAGCGGATTGGAGTTCGGCCCGTGGCGCCGGACAACTTGCCGCTGGGACCGCAGCCGCTCAATCAGGAGCAGGCGGCGGAACTTCAAGAATCGTTCTGCGGGCTGGCCAGCGAGCTCGGTGGTTCCGGAGGCCGGTTGGGGGTCCTGTTGCCGGATGGCGCCGTGCGGGTAACCTTGCTCAAGTTCGAAGCCTTGCCCGATAGTCTTCGAGAGTCAGACGCTTTGATCCGTTGGCGATTGAAAGACTACCTGCCCTACCCTTCGCAGGAGGCCCGCGTAAGCTACGACGTGCTGCGAAACGGGTCAGGGCCGGTCGAAGTTTTGGCTATGGCCGCGCGCGCATCCGTCGTGGCAGAATACGAGGCGGCTCTAGAACGCCTGAACGGCCAGCTCACGCTCGTGCTGCCGGCGACGGCTGCCCTCTTGCCGCTTTTGCCGTCCGCCGGGCAGGGCCAGTTGCTTCTCCACGCCTCCGGCGGTGGGCTGACAACAGTCGCTCTGGCGGGAGGGCGTGTGGTGTTATGGAGGTACGAGGTCGTCGAATCCGAGGATGGCTTTCGCGCCACTGCTGCCGCGGAGGTCGCGCGCGTGTTGGCCAGAGCGCATGACCATTTGAATATTGAGGTTCAGTCTGTCTGGGTGTACGCGCGGCCCCCAGCGCCCGAAGATTTGGCGACTTCCGTCCAGGCGGCCATCGGACGCGAGGTGAGTTCGCTCTCCTGTCCGCAACCATACCTCGCCGCGCTCCGGGCAGATGAGAAGGAGCCCTTCGAACGATACGGCATGCCGTTTGCCGGGCTCATTGCCAACGGATGACCCGACCCATGAAGATTTCTCTAAATCTCGCAAAGCCGCTCGGATGGCGCGAGCGTTACGGCCTGGTGGTCGGGACCCTGGCGCTGGCCATCGGCATTGGCGTGCTAGCCACTTTGGCGCGTTCTACGATGGCGGATTTCCGAGAAGAGCAAGCCGTTGAACAGCCCATCACGCAAGCTCAGAAGCGCTTGGCGGGGCTTCAAGAAAAGGTATCCGCTCTCGATCAGTATTTGGCGCAGCCCCAGTTTCACCGCTTGGCGGAAGAAACTTCGTACTTAAACGGTCTCATTCAAGGGAAGGAGTTTTCGATTGTGCGGTTGACGGCCCGGGTAAGCCAATTACTGCCTCCCGATGTTCGCGTGGACGGCCTTGCCTTTTCGCCCGCCTCCACGAATCCAATGATTCAAGTTTCCGTGGAGGCCAAGAGCGAGCGGGCGTTCGAAGCCTTCCTGAGTAATCTTGAGGGCGCGAAGGATTTTTCCGACGTGGTGGTCACTAACCAGGGTTTCGGCGACTCCACGACCAACAGTAAAACGATTCAAGCAACATGCGCAGCATTGTATCACGGTGCTGGATCCGTTAGCGAAGGACAAGGGATAACCGATGCGGAAACCTCGCCGCAAGACCCTGCGGCGGTTCATTGAACGCGCCGCAGTCGCCGTGCTGGCCCTCGACGCAGTGGTTTATGCCGCGGTGGTTCGGCCTCTCAGCCATCGCGTGGCGAGCGCCCAAGAATCTTACGATCAAACGCGCCTCGCTGTCTTGGACGCTGAGACCCGGTTGGCGCGCCTGGAACGCCAGCGAGCGTCGCTACCGGAAACTGCTGACAGCTTGCGCGCATTTCTCGCCGACCACGTCCCAGCCCGCCGCTGGGGTTTTTCGCAGGCCGAACAGTTGGTTGATCGCCTGACGCGGAAAAGCAACGTTCAGTTGGTGAGCGTAAGTTATAAGCTCAAATCATCAACTCACCAGCCGCTGGACCAACTCGGAATTCAGATTACGGTGACGGGGTCATTTGCCGAACTCCTCCAATTTGCGCATGATATCGAAACGGCAAAGGACCTGATTTTAGTGCGCGACTTTAACTTCACGGCGAGCGGTGCCCGGAATATTTCTTTGACGGTGGACGCGGACCTTTACTTAACGCCATGACAGCGCATCGCTCGATTGAAAAGTGGGGTCCAATAGTTTTAGCGGTGGTATGCGTGTTCGTGATTATAAAGCTTGTGCGAGAACTCAACGGCTCACCCCAGCCGCTAGCGCGGGTTGACGGCAAAGCCGACCGCTCTCATCCTCCACAGAGGGCGACTCGCGCTTTGAGCGGTGGATTTTTGGGATCAGGCAATCCGCGCTTGGATCAACTGAAGGTTGGGGTTGACCGCCCCGCGCCGGCGATTGAGCGAAATCCGTTTGGATATCCGCCACCGCCGCCGTCACCGAGCGCCGGGCACGGCGCCGGCGGCGGCAGCGGTAGCCTGCCGCCGCCTCCACCCCCTATCCCGCTAAAGGCGCTCGGCTATTCCCAGAGTCAAAACGGAATCCGGCAGGCCTATCTTTCCGGACAGGATCAAGTTTACGCGGTGCGCGTCGGCGATGCGATTTCACACCGCTATAAGATTCTCGCCATTACTCCCATGGCGGTAGATATCGAAGACATTCAGACGGGAGAGCAGGCCAGACTTCCAATCCCGCAGCCGCAGTGAGGAGGAGATGTTTCGAAGGCGCGCCCAACCCGATGAGCAAGGATACGTGCTCTTAATCATCATGATGATGCTCGCCATTTTGCTCATCATGCTGACGGAGGCTCTGCCGAGCGTCTATACGGAAGCCCAGCGAGAGCGGGAAAAGGAGCTGATCTTCCGCGGCCAACAATACGCGCGGGCGATTTATCTGTTTCACCTACAGTTCAATCGTTATCCGACGTCGGTGAAGCAGCTTCTCGACACCAACGGCCTGCGCTTTCTGCGGCGAGCCTATCGTGACCCGATGGCGCGCAACGGCAAATGGCGCTTTATCCATGCCACCGCGAACGGGATTATCACTGATTCAAAGACGATTTCGCCGCCCGGTACCGCGGGTCTTCAAGGTGCGCAGCCCGGCCTTCCCGGTGGGGGGCCGGGGCAAAACGCGGCGATGGGTCCCAATTCGCTCGGCTCGTCCTTTGGT
>JAJYNF010000335.1 GCA_021786455.1 Acidobacteriota bacterium | reverse complement strand
ACCTACAACACCGTCCGCCCCCATCAGGCCCTGGGTTATCTCACGCCCCAGCACTTCTTGGCGCAATCTCACTTCCTCCAGAAGGGACCTTGAGTCTCAACAATCTACTGGACGAGTACAGGCGCTTGTTTCTCATCCGCCTTGCGGCTTATCCTAGGCTTTCGATCCGCAGCGCCGGAACCTCTCCAAAAGGTCAGCGCCTTGGCACGTCGGTGGATAATTTTCATCGCAACTTTGCTTGGGCTAACGATGGCGGCCGGCGCCTCGGCTCAATCGCCCGGCCTTTATTACATCGAACCCGGCAAAAGCCGCATCGAAGTTCATGTGTACCGAGCGGGATTCTTGGGTGACAACCACTGGGTCGTCCTCAAGCGATTTTCAGGGTCTGCGGAAAGCCCCGACGGAAAATCCTGGAAGGTTCATGTCGTCGCGGAAGCTGGCTCACTCCGGGTCATGGACCCAGGTTCCTCTGCCGGTACAAGAGCCGAAATCCAACGAACGATGCTCGGGCCAAAACAGTTGGATGTCACTCGGTTTCTGCGTATTACACTCGATTCCCAGTCGCTCAAACCGGGGCCCAGCCCGGGAACTTGGCGGATGATAGCCACGCTCACGCTTCACGGCGTTAGCCGTCAAGAGGATTATCTGATCTCATGGCAGCAAAAAGGCAAGGAGCTGGATGCGCGCGGCCAAAAGGAACTCCGCTTGACGGATTTTCAGATTAAGCCTATCCGCCTGGCTTTTGGAGCTATCCGGGTGAAAAACGAGTTTGATGTAAACTTCGACGTGACCCTCGAGCGCGAGCCGCCAAGCACGGTTGGACACGCAGCTCGCTAGAAGGCGTGGAGGCATTTTATTTGAACCGTCGCGCCGTAGTAACAGGGATCGGCGCTGTAAGCCCCAACGGAATCGGCCGCGAGGCGTTCTGGGCGGCGACTTGGCAGGGGCAGAGCGGCGTCCGGCACATCCGATCGTTTGACGCTTCGCCGTTCCCTGTCCAGATCGCTGGCGAAATCGCCGGCTTCAATCCTGCCGATTACATCAGTGAAAAAGACGCTTCGAATGTGAGCCGCGTCGTGCCGCTGGCCGTGGCGGCGGCGAAAGAAGCGATCGAAGACGGTGGCCTTGATCCCTTCCACATGACACTTGAACAACGACGCAAGATTGCCGTGCTCATCGGATCGGGGGGGGGTGGTCAAGAATTTGTGGAGCGCCAGTACGCGCTTTATTACTCCGGTCACGTCCGCCAGTGCAGTGTTTACACCATCCCTTCCGCGACCATCGGCACGCTGGCCAGCGAAATTTCAATGCACTTTGGTTTCCGAGGTTTCAGCCATTTGATCTCCACCGGTTGCACTTCCTCGACCGACGCCCTGGGGTACGCGGCGCAGAACATTCGCTGCGGTATGGCGGAAACTGTGATAGTCGGCGGTTCCGACGCGCCCCTCGCGCCTCTCATCCTGAAAGGCTTTACCCTCATGCGCATCATGACGACCTCGTGGAATCACGCGCCGGAGCGCGGGTCGCGGCCGTTCTCCGCGGATCGCGATGGTTTTGTGCTCGGCGAGGGAGCGTGGATGTTCGTGGTGGAGGAATACGACCACGCGCGGGCGCGGGGCGCTCATATCTACGGAGAGATCGCCGGCTACGGTTCAACCTGCGAGGCGTTCCATCGCGTGCGCCTGGAAGAAAACGGTGAAGAACCCGCCCGAGCCATGGCCCTGGCGATGGCGCAGGCTCGCATCGGGCCGGAGCAGGTGGACTACGTGAACCTGCACGGCACTTCCACCGTCCTGAACGACCGGATTGAGACCCGGGCGCTCAAGCTGGCTCTGGGCCGCCGCGCGTATCGCGTCCCGTGCTCCGCGCTCAAATCCATTATTGGTCATCCGCAAGGAGCTTGCGGAGCAGCCGGCGTCGCCGCCACGCTGCTGGCCATGCGCGATAACCGCCTTCCACCCACGCTGAACCTTGACGTTCCGGATCCCGACTGCGATTTGGACTACATCCCGCATCGAGCCCGCGAGGCAGAGATCGAAAATGCTATTTGCAATTGCATCGCCTTTGGCTCCAAGAATTCCGCGCTGATCCTCTCGCGCGTTGGTGGATGAAGGTCTTTATGCTGCGGCAACCTTCGGAGGAGTGGCTTGACATCGGCCGAGGCACGCCGCAGGAAATTGCCGCCAGCATGGACGACCTTTGGCGGATCAATCGTTGGCTTGGGGGAGTCGCCGGGGGAGTTGTACTGCTCAAGCGGTTCGTCGCCGTCACCAGCCTAAGCAATTTCCGGGCGCTCGATGTGGGCGCCGGGGACGCGCGCTTGGCTGAATGCCTGCGTCGAAAGATGGCAAGTCGCCAAGTCCATATCGAATTTACAGCCCTTGATCGAAGTCTTGTCCACATGGGTCACTCCGCGCCTTTCCGGAGGGCGCAGTCGGCGGTGGTTTCCGATGCCTTCGCGTTGCCGTTTGCGAAGCAAAGCTTCGATGTGGTCATGTGCAACTTGTTCTTCCACCATTTTTCTAATGAACGGGCAGTTCGTCTATTGACCGTCATGATGGCGACGGCCCGCCGGGCCGTCCTGATTAATGACCTGGAGCGGTCGGCGCTAGCGCACTTTTTCATTCGCTACGCCCGGCCATTCACGCGAAGCAGGATCACAAGGCACGACGGGCCCGCAAGCGTTCGCCAGGCGTACACGCGCGATGAAATCCGACGATTGGTTGAGCAAGCGGGCTGCCGTAACTATGAGATGCGCCCCCTTTGGCCGTGCCGCCTGGGCTTAATCCTATGGAAGTGAGGGATCAAATTTTCGACTTGGCCATCATTGGCGGCGGTCCCGCCGGGACGGCCAGCGCCATTGCCGCGCGGGCGAAAGGAATGCAAGTTGTCATTTGGGAGCAAAAGCGCTTTCCTCATGACAAGGTTTGCGGAGAGTTCCTTTCGGAAGAATCATTGCATATCCTTGAGCGCCTTGTCCCCATGTCGCTTGGGCGATCCGCTCCCATCACTCGATGCGAGTTCGTGCCCCGATACGGCCAGAGTGTCAGCTTTCCGTTGCCCCAACCGGCGCGTGGGTTATCGCGTGAATGCCTGGACCACGCGCTATGGAAGGTGGCAGCAGAAGCTGGCGCGGAGACATGGGAAGGCGTTAGGATTCACCGAATTGTCCGGACGCCGCTAGCGCGTCCGAAAGATCCAAAGTGGCAGGCCGTGACGGTAGCGGGCAGGGTGACTGCCGCGCGTTCGCTTCTTCTCGCCTGTGGCCGTGGGCAATCTATTGAATCCCTCGGGTTATCTTGCATACGACATAAGCCGCCTTTGGACCCATGGATGGGCATCAAGGCGCATTTCCGCGGCTTAGCTCGCCGCGAAGCCGTGGAAATGTACTGCTTTCAAGGAGGGTATTGCGGCCTCGCTCCCATTGAGGATGACCTCTACAATGTATGCTGCCTCATCCGCTATAAAAAACTTAGGGAAATCGGGGAAACCGGAGGGGGCGAAAACCTTTCGAGTTGGCTGCATCAAGCCGCCCGCCATCCGGCGTTGGATGCGCGGCTCAAAAACGCAATCCAGGCAACCGCCAGCGTGGCTACGGCTCCCGTCAGCCCGGCGCCCTATCGGACGATTGTCGAGGACGCGCTCGTGGCTGGTGACGCGGGCGGATTTCTCGACCCGTTCACCGGCGACGGTATCTCCGTGGCGCTCCATAGCGGGCTGCTAAGCGCCGAAATCCTGGCTGAAGCGCGGACCGACAGCCTGGAACTCCTTTCGGGCAATAATCTTTTCCGTGAGTACGATCGGCGTCTGAGCCAAGCGGTCCGCCGGAGCTACCGCGTCGCGCGCAGTTTGCGCGCGCTCGCCGACGCGCCCGATTACTGCCAAGCCGCCGCCATCCGGTTGCTCGCCTGGTTTGGCCAGCACCTCGTGGCGCACACGCGGTGGCGCTCTACAAGAGAGTCGCCGGTTATCATTTCGCGGGAAGGAACGCTAAACGGACCTTTCGGGCATGTCTAAGAAATTTCAAATTGCTCCTGGTGCATGCTGGGGTCGCTTTTCACGACAACGTCCTTATGCGCAATATTCTCCATTTCTGAGATCAACACGCCATTCCTCGCCTTCAAATGCTTGGCGACCTCAGGATGCGCTCTCACGGTGAGGACGTTCCCTTCCAGGCTGCTGGCCATTTTTCGCGTCTCGGCGAGCACTTCGTAGCTGACCGTTACGGGGGACTTCACCCAACCGCCGCCGTTGCAATAGTCGCAGGGTTCACAAAGAGTTCGCTGGAGGGATTGCTTCACCCGTTTGCGAGTCAGAGCTACCAGGCCAAATTCGTTAAAGGAGAGGACCTTGGTTGGCGCGCGGTCGCTCCGCAGAGCTTCCTCCAGGGCCTGAACCACCCGATTGCGATTGCGGCGCTCGTCCATATCAATAAAGTCCACGACGATGATCCCGCCCAGATCCCGCAGCCGGATCTGCCGGACAATTTCTTTAACCGCGTCAATATTGGTCTTGAGAATAGTGTCTTCCAGCCGGTTAGTCTTGCCAACATATTTGCCCGTATTGACGTCAATGGCCACCAGGGCCTCCGTCTGGTTAATCACAATATAGCCGCCGGATTTAAGCCAGACCTTGGGGCGAAGCGCCTTTTCGATCTCGACGGAGATACCGGCATCCTCAAACAGCGGCGTTTCGCGGGTGTGCAACTTGACGTTCGGTAAAAGGGCGGGCTGGGTTTTGCTTACAAACTCGACGACGCGCTCATATTCGGTTTCGTTGTCCACGCGAATGCATTTGAAATCCGGCGTCAGCGTATCCCGGAGGACTCGTTGAACCAAGTCGAGATCGCGATAGATCAAGGCAGGCGCCTTCGTCCGCTCGGCCTTGGCGCGCGTTTCGTTCCACAAAGCGGTCAAAAATGCCAAATCCGCCTTGATCTCTTCTTCGGACCGACCCTCGGCCGCTGTTCGGACAATAAACCCGCCGGTCAACGAACCTCGATGGTCCAGGATAATGTTGCGGAGCCGCAAGCGCTCTTGCTCGGAGGCGATTTTGCGTGACACGCCGATGTGAGTAATGGTCGGCATGTAAACCAGGTAACGGCCGGGTAGAGCGATATGAGAGGTGATACGCGCTCCCTTGGTCCCCAGGGGCTCCTTGGCAATTTGGACCAGTATTTCCTGCCCCTCTTTCAGCAATTCGGAGATTTTCAGGGGTTGGTTGTTGCTGCTCCGGGAAGGAGTCTGCCGGTCCTCGGGACGCCGCCCGTTACGAAATGACCTCCGACCACGACGCCGGCGCGGAGCAAAGTGAGGCCGCTGGTGCGGTTCGCGCAAAGTGTACTCTCGTTCAACGCTGGGCCCCGATTCGAGATGTGGCTCACCCTGAACGCCACTGCTTTCGGAGACCATGGCCCGTTCCGGCGCATCCGGCTCGGCCGCCTCCGCAGCGGGTCCTTCCAGCGCGTCCCGCTTCTCTTGCGCCGTATCACTCCCCGCATTCCCCGCCACCGAACCCGCTATATCGCTTTTCTGCAGCTGACCCGCTTCCTCCTCCTTCTCGCTGTTTTCGGCGCCCTCGGCCGAGAGCGGCAATGCCGAAGAGCGGTCACTTGCCTCTTCCGCTGGCGTCATCGGCGACACCACCCGCCTGGGCGATTCACGGTCCTCAACCGGATAAGAGTCCAAGGGCGCCGTGAGGGGCTTTTCAGGAAGGTCATCTCGGTGAGGCGGAACAGACTCAGCGGTGACCGGGATGCCGGGATCGTCTGCGGGCAAGCTGCTCGTATGGCTGTATTTCGCCAGGGATTCTCCAGGGAGGATTTCAAAGGTGGGTTGGGAGGAATCCGACGGCGTCCTCTGTTGCGTAGGGATCCCCCCTTCAGATCGCTGTGGCAATCGTCGTTCCCCAAAGACACGGTGCCCGCGCCGCCGGCGACCCCGATGGTGGCGCAGGCTTCGAAACTCCAAGCCTTCGCTTGGGGTAGAACTCACCGCAGGCGTTGAAACCGATGGTGTTGCGTTTTGCGAGGACGTCGCGCTCTCACTGTTTAACGAGGATCCTCTCACCTCTAAAGAGGGAGTCGGCCTTGCGGGTGCTGATTCCTCTAAGGGAGGCGTCTCCGCGCCCGACGGGGAGGCGGTCACGCTGTCGTTTCCGCCAGATTCTGTGGCGGCAACCGGTGTCGCCGGAGAGGGCGCTGCGATGGCGATCGGACTCCGGCCTTCCAACTCCTCCAAAACCCCCTCGAACTCTTCACCTTGAAGTGAAAAATCTGAAACGTAGAGGAAGGCATCGCGCTCAAGCCCTATGTCCACAAAGGCCGACTGCATTCCTGGCAGCACGCGATTCACCCGGCCTTTATAAAGCCCTCCAACCAACCCAACGTCGGT
>JAJYNF010000038.1 GCA_021786455.1 Acidobacteriota bacterium | reverse complement strand
CCCCCTTCTCCGGGGGGAAGCGAAGACAGCATCAGGCTTTATGTCCATTCTATTGCGAGCTGCCGAGCGCCGCAGCGTTCTTATCAGCAGAACTCACTGATCGCGTAAGCGAACCACGATTCACAGGCGAAGGATCCTCATTATTCCAGTAATTAAAAACAAATAAAATGTCGGGGATTGATGCCTGACGTCCCAGAAGGCATGGCAGGAGTCTTCCACAGTGTATAGGAATTCTGTCACGCAGAAGATAAAAATAATGGCTACTCCGGAGATGTTCGGACTTGACTTGCTGAGCGGGAGCGTGCTAGTAAAAAGATGTTCAACTCTAGACATTCTGTTCTGTAGAACACTTAGCGTTGGTGGATATTGGGCTGAATGGAGGAGAAAATGGAGCAGAGAAAAAGCGTCGTTGCGTGCGCGGGATTGGCCCTTTTGCTGGCGATAGGGTGGGGAGCGGCGCCGCTTGGCGCGCAGACCGCGCGTGGGACCATTGTGGGGACCGTCAAGGACACGTCCGGAGCGCTGATCCCCGGCGCCGCGGTCACGTACACCAATGAGGCGACGGGCATCAAGGGAACGTTCGCGACCACCAGCTCGGGTGACTATGTGTTCGTCAACTTGGTTCCCGGGAGCTACACGGTAAGTTGTGAAAAGAGCGGCTTCAAGACCGTGAGCGCCAGCCACCTGATCCTCCAGGTGGACCAGACCCTGCGGCAGAACTTTACCCTGCAAGTGGGCGCATTGACCCAGACGGTGACCGTTTCGGGGTCGGCGCAGATGGTGCAGACCGACAACACCACCGTCGGCGAGGTGATTTCCCAGCGGATGCTCCAGGCCCTCCCGCTCAACGGCCGCGACTTCACTAACCTTATCGCCCTAAGCGCCGGGGTCACTCAACCTTCGGGAGGAATCCAGACTTCCGTCTTCGACCAGCACGGCTTGAATGACAGTTGGCGGGCCTTCAGCATTGACGGCGCGCGGCCGGGCTCCATCAGCTACACAATTGACGGGATACCCGACAACGACCAGTTCTTTGCCAAGGCCTCCGACATCCCCTCCCAGTACTCGCTTCAGGAGTTCAAGCTGGAAAACGGGCTCTACTCGGCTGAATACGGGCCGGGCACGGCGCAGGTGAACGTGGCCATCCGGTCGGGCTCCAACCAGTTCCACGGCAACGCATACGATTATTTGCGCAACGCCGCGTTTGCGCCGGACAATCAACTGAACAAAGCCCTAAATGCTCTTCACCACACTCATCTGCCTCTTTCCGACCCGCTGAAGCAGCAGAACCAGTTTGGCGCCACTCTGGGCGGGCCTATCATCCGCAACAAGGCCTTCTTTTTCGGAAGCTACGAGGGCGGGCGGCGGAACTTCCTGGCGGGGGGCATTACCTCCTTGATGGTTCCCACCAATGCGGAGCGGTCGGGGAATTTTTCCGACTGGCCCTATCCTATTTACGACCCCAGCACCTCCGTGGTTTCGGGCAGCCCGCCGACGGTGACCCGGACTCCTTTCCCCAACAACATCATTCCGTCCAGCGACATCAATCCCGTCGCGCAGAAGCTGCTGTCTTACTACCCGAACGCCAACATCAATTGCACCATGCCGTGCACGAATTTCGTCGCCGCCAATCCGGCCACTCATCTGACCACCAACACCTTTACCGGGCGTGTGGATTACAACCTCGGCAGCCGGAACCAGTTCTCCTATACCATGTCCATCTGGCGCGACAACGCCCCTTCGCCTTCTGTGATTCCCATCAACAGCACGCTCGTGTTGACGCACAGCGGCATCTACGGGCTCAACTGGGAGCACTCTTTTTCGCCCAGCGTCATCAACGAAGCGCGGCTGGGCTATAACCGTACGTTCTTCCATGAAGGGGCCTCGAGCGCTTTCGGGGCGAACCTGGCGGGACAGCTTGGCCTCAACAACACTCCGAATGTTCCCGCCTTCTACAACATTCCGCTGGTCGCTCCGACGCAAGGCTACGCGGGCATCGGCAGCGGCAACAACGGCTACACCCAGACGGACAATGTTTTCCAATACGCGGACGACTTGAAATTCATCCATGGCAAGCACACGATTGCCGTGGGAGCCCAGATTCTCCACTATCAATTGGCGGACCGGGACGGATTCAATGCAGAAGGCAAGCTGACTTTCGACGGCCAGTACACCGGGATTAACCCCAAGGCTTCGGCGGCGGGCAAGGCAGGGCCGACGGCCGGCAACGCCATCGCCGATTTCCTGCTGGGTGATCCCTCCACCCTCACCCCTCCGCTGCCCATCGCCTCGGACATCTACGACTTGCGCGGCACCGGCATCAGCCTCTACGCACAGGACGATTATCGCGTGACGCCGCGGCTGACGCTGAACCTGGGGGTGCGCTATGAGCTTCCTCCCGGCCTGCACAGCACCAGCGACAGCGGAGCCACGCTCAATCTCAACACCCCCGGCGGCGGTTTGATTTGGGCCAGCCGCAGCTTTGTCCAGCAGGAGTCCTCCGCGCTCACTCCGGCGCAACAACAGAACTATATGCAGTGTTGCGTCACCAACCAGTTGGTGCCGCGCGACACTATGGATTTCGCTCCCCGCATCGGTTTCGCCTGGCGCCCGTTCCATACCAATCGCTTCGTGATTCGGTCCGGCTACGGCATCTTTTATGGCCTGTACATGCGCTTCTACGACGGGACCAATTTCGACAGCAATTCGCTCTACACCATCTCCCCGCCGCCTTACCCGTCGACCACCGGGCTGGAGTCGGTTTCGCCTTTGGCGATGAGCGGGCTTTGGCTGCCGCCGATTGTCGGCAACCCGTTCCCGTCGCTCTTGGCCAAGCCCTACCTGTTCGGAATCCAGACCGAATGGCCCAAGAACCATACCCCTTACACACAGGAATGGGAGTTTGATACGCAATACGCTCTGAACCCGAATACCCTGCTGGACATCGGCTACGTAGGCTCGCACTCCATCCACCTGCCGACCCAGTGGTTTTTCAATGAGGCGTTTCCGCCGCCGGTGGCCGGGGACCCCTGCAACTACCTTCAGGACGCCTCACAGGCGACGGGCGGGAACGCGGCCTGCGCCACCGACCCCAACTTTGTGCCGATTGACCGGCGCGCTCCGTTCTCCAATTTCTATACCCGCTCCTACGCCAACGCCAACATCCTCAGCGCGTACTACAACTCCCTCCAGGTGCGGTTGACCGAGCGCCTCTATCACGGCCTCACCTTTCTCGCCAATTACACCTATTCCAAGGCTATGGACATGAGCTCGGGAATTGCCCCGTTCAGTAATGAAGCCAACTTTATCCAGGACGCCCACAACCTGCGCGCCGATTACGGTCCCGCCGACTTCAACCAGACCCACCGTTTCACGCTCGGCTACGCCTACGATGTGCCCTATGGCGCCGGGCGGGCGCATGACCTGGGCCGTGCGGGTGACTGGACGCTGGGCGGGTGGAACGTCAGCGGAACCCTCACTCTGGCCAGCGGCCTGCCCGAGACGGTCTTCTGCTGCACGCGAAGCCCCGATCAGTTCGGGAACCTGTTCGGAAATCGAATCCGGGCAAACATTAATGGCAGCCCGACGACAGGCATCACGCAAACCGCGCTTGAGTGGATCAACCCGGCGGTCTTCTCCGTACCCACGCCCGGAACTTACGGGGACAGTGGTCGCAATATCGTCCAAGTGCCCGGTCAGCGACAGACCGATATCGCGTTGGTAAAACAATTTCCCATTCATGAGGACCAGAACCTGGAGTATCGGCTGGAAATCTTTAACCTCTTCTCCAGCACGCACACGGGCACGCACTTTTTCAACAATGTGGTCACCAGCAGTCCGGCCAACTGTACGCCGGGGCCGAGCGGGAACTGCAACTTCGGCTCGTTGGTGCCGTTGAACGGTGCCGGCGCGCTGAATTTCTGGAATCCGCGCATCATCCAGATGGCGCTGGTTTACACCTTCTAATGGATGTGAGTCGCAAGTAGCTCTGTGCCTGAGCGATCCTGCAGGTCGCCCAGGCGCAAGCATCCGCAGAAACCGTTCCTGCGACGAAAGGAGCGTTCCTGGGCTACTCGGAGGAGCGTCACTGCTTTCCGAACGCGCGCGACGGGCTGGAGCGATTCAGGCGCCTGGTGGAGACGCACCGCGCGCAGCGCAGGTTCGAGGAAATCGCGCGCTCGGCGGTCAGCCTCCCGGTCGATGCCCTGTGGCTGGGAAGCGAGCCGCCGCTGGCCACCAATTCCCCGCTTGGAGTGAAAACGAGTCGCCTGGCGATAAGGCCAGTCCTTGAATGGAGCTGTAGCTGAGTAGAGAGTCAGTGTGGTTCAGTCGCCGGCTGGCCTCTGATATCGGGTCTTGCCGCCCGTCTCACCCTGTGCTACTCCATTGGACCGTGGCGTGGATCTTTGAGCTGGCGTGAAGTTTTTCCGCGTTGCGGGCCGAGAGTCGAATCATGACCTCGCTAGATTGGGCTGTGGTGGGCTTGTATGCGGTGCTCGCTTTGGGCATTGGAGTTTATTTTACACGCCGCGCCGGGAAGAACATCGAAAGCTACTTCGTGGGGAGCCGTTCGCTCCCGTGGTGGGCGATCGGATTTTCGACGGTGGCAACGTTCACCTCCGCGGGCTCCTCTTCCGCCTTCACCATGCTGGTGTACAACGGCGGCTTGCTCGGCAACTGGTGGTGGTGGATTCCGTGGATGATCTGGATGCCGTTGGTGGCGGTCATCTGGTCGAAGTTTTGGCGGCGTCTGAAAATCGTCTCCACCGCGGAGTTCGTCGAGGTGCGTTACGGCGGCCGGGCCTCGGGCATTTTCCGTTCGGTGGCGGCGGTTTATTTCAGCCTCGGCTGGGCCGTGGTGCTGATGGCGTATGTGACCGGCTGGCTAACCAAGTCGGTGGGGCCGGTGCTGGGCTGGAGCAACACGGCGATCATTCTCTTCGCCGCGGCCATCACGCTCGTCTACACGCTGCTCGGCGGCCTTTTGGGGGCGGTCTATTCGGAAGTCTTCCAGTTTGCCTTCTTCGTGCTGGCCAACATCATTTTCATTCCGGTGGTCGTTCACCGTTTGGGCGGGCTGGGCCACGTTTACCAGAGCGTGCAGCAGACCGCCGGTGCGGGGTTCTTCCGTGCCACGCCGCCGGGCGGAGCTTTCACCGGCCTGACCATTCTCGCCCTGGTGCTGCAAGGGCTCTTCTTCGCGGCGTCGCCGGCGGGCGGCGAAGGTTTCACGGCGCAGAAATTCATGAGCGCCAAGAACGAATTCCACGCCCAGGTGGGGCAATTGTTCAACGCCTTTCTTTCGCTGGTGATTCGCGTGATTCCTTTCTTCTTTCTGGGCATCGTCGGCGTGGCGGCGTTTCCGCACGCGAGCGTGGCAGGAGAAAAAGTGTGGGGCGATCTGGTCAAGATTTTCAGTCCGCCTGGCTTGAAAGGGTTGCTGGTGGCAGGCGAGTTCGCTGCCTATCAATCGGCGGTCAGCACGGAGATGAACTGGGGTGCATCCTACCTCATCAACGACCTATACAAAAGGCAAATCAGGCCGGGCGCGAGCGACCGCCACTACGTTTGGGCCGGCCGAGTGGCGACCTTCGGGCTTCTGGTGATCGCGCTGCTGGTCGCCCGGTTTCTGGTGAAAGGGATGATGGCTTGGTTTCTGTTTATCAACAATGTCATGATCGCTTTCATTCTGCCGCTTGCCTGGTTGAGGTTTTTCTGGTGGCGGCTGAACATTTGGGGAGAGATTGCGGCGCTGGCCGGCGGGCTGCCCCTGAGCTATGTCATCTGGTTCGTCTTCGACTTCGCGCACAAGCCCTTCTGGGAAGGTTTTCTCCTGCTCTTCGGGGCAGGATGGATCGTGATCGTGGCCGTGACTCTGATCACCGCGCCGGAAAAGCGCGAGACGCTGGTGGAGTTTTACCGACGCTGCCGCCCCCCGGGGTTTTGGGGCGAAATTGCCGCGACCATTTCTCCAGAAGAAAGCCAACGCATGCGCCGGGAGACGTGGAGCGACATCTACGAATGCGCTCTCGGCGTCGCCTTTTGCACGGGCGTGGTGGCGATGACCGCCGACTTGTTCGGCCGGCATTGGACGGCCGGCGCCGCCTGGTGCGTCGTCACGGTCATTACTTTCACCCTTTTCTGTTCTCGGTGGTCAGGAAAAGGAATCTTCAGACAACTCGCCTCCCCGGCGCCACCGAATCCCCACGATCCGGGCCAGTCCTAGATTCCACCTACCGTTCCTCTGCCGACTCCCGCGTTATGGATGCGCGCTTGGGCGACGATTTCGTTCTTGGTCTCGGAACCGTAACCGCGTGTTGCTGGTTGGACGCTAGAGCATTTCCATAAATAATATAGCTTGACAAACGGGAACCGTCATGGCAGAGTGTGCTCATGCGAGCCATACCCATTCCGATTCG
>JAJYNF010000113.1 GCA_021786455.1 Acidobacteriota bacterium | reverse complement strand
ACGAGGGAAACATACACATGCAAAGCTGTCACCAGGTACGTTCCACAACGATCCTGAGCGTCCGCCGAGATGGCCACTTGGCGATGGGTGGAGACGGCCAGGTGACAATGGGCGAGAGCGTGGTCAAGAAAAAGGCTCGCAAACTTCGCCGCCTGTACAAAGACCAGATCCTGGCGGGATTTGCTGGCAGCACGGCGGATGCGCTTTCTCTGTTTTCACGCTTTGAGCAGAAGCTCGAAGAGTTCCACGGAAACCTCAGCCGAGCGGTTGTGGAGTTGGCCAAAGACTGGCGGACGGACCGCGCTCTTCGCCACCTGGAGGCGTTGCTGCTGGTTGCGGATCAGAAATCCACGTATCTTGTCAGCGGAAACGGCGACGTGATCGAACCCGACGACGGCATTGTGGCGATCGGCTCGGGCGGCCCTTACGCGCTTGCGGCGGCTCGCGCTCTGGCCCGGCACACCCAGCTCAGCGCCAGGGAGATCGTCCAAGAGGCCATGCAACTGGCGGGTGAGATTTGCATATTTACCAACGACCAAATTCTTATTGAAGAGCTTTAGGGCGAACGAAAAAGATAAAACGATGGTCTTTTACCTTCCCGAAAACATGGAAACTGCTTCCGGGCTCGATGAGCTGACCCCGCGCCAAATTGTGGCCGAGCTGGACAAGTACGTGGTCGGGCAGGCGGAAGCCAAGCGCGCGACGGCGATTGCCCTGCGCAACCGTATCCGCCGGCAGAAACTCCAATCAGAACTCGCGGAAGAAATTCTTCCCAAAAATATCATCCTGATTGGGCCGACCGGCGTTGGCAAGACTGAAATCGCCCGGCGACTGGCGCGGCTCGCCAACTCTCCATTCCTCAAGGTCGAAGCCTCACGCTTTACCGAGGTCGGGTACGTCGGCCGCGACGTTGAGTCCATGATCCGCGATTTGGTTGAGATCGCGATTGATATGGTCCGCGAAGAAAAGGTGGAAGAAATCGCCGAGAAAGCCGAGCAGAACGCTGAAGAGCGCCTGCTCGACCTGCTGCTGCCGCCGCCGCCAACCCGCCCCGAGAAAGCCCCCGGTTCCAATGATGGCCAAGCGGCCACAGACCAGTACAAGCGCACGCGAGAGAAACTTCGGGCGCAGCTCCGCGAAGGGAAGCTTGATGAACGGCAGGTGGAAGTGGAAGTGCGCGAGCGGAGCTTTCCCGCATTCGAAATCGTCTCTTCTCAGGGCGTCGAGGAGATGGACATTAATATCCGCGATGTCCTGCCGGGGCTTTTTGGCCAAAGGTCCAAGAAGCGCCGCATGCGCGTTGCAGAAGCCATGGACTACCTCATTCAGGAAGAGGAAAATCGCCTCGTTGATATGGATCAGGTAACACGCGCCGCGGTCGCGCGCGCCGAGCAGTACGGAATCATTTTCCTCGATGAGATTGACAAGATTGCTGGACGCGAGCAAGGGCACGGGCCCGACGTGAGCCGGGAAGGTGTTCAGCGCGACATCCTTCCCATCGTCGAGGGCACGACGGTTAATACTCGGTACGGTATGGTCAGGACCGACCATATTTTATTCGTCGCCGCCGGCGCCTTTCACGTCAGCAAGCCCTCCGACCTGATTCCCGAGCTGCAGGGCCGCTTTCCGATTCGGGTGGAGTTGCAGGCGCTGACCGTCGCGGACTTCATCCGCATCCTGAAAGAGCCCAAGAGCGCGCTGGTCAAGCAATATACGGCGCTGCTCGAGACGGAGGACATTCACCTTTCGTTTACCGACGAGGCGCTCGAGGAGATCGCCCGCTTAGCCGCCACCGTTAACGAACAGACGGAGAACATCGGTGCCCGGCGGCTGCATACGATCATGGAAAAAGTCCTGGATGAGATTTCCTTCGAGGGTCCAGACCTAAAAAAGAAAAACGTTCGGATTGACGCTGCTTATGTTCAAAAGCAACTGGCGGATATTGTTAAGAACCAGGATCTGAGCCGCTACATTCTGTGAAGCGTCCGGCAAAAGCGGCGCACCCAGCCTACGCCACGGCCTGGCTCCCCAGCGTCCTTGTTGGGCGCGCGAATTGCCCGCGAGGCTTCCCGTGGTGGCAGCTTCGTCTGCTGCTGGGGGCGTCGTTGTGTAGTTTACTGCTGGGCTGCGCGGCGGAAGGTCCACCGCAGCCGCCGCAGGTCGAGCGGCCGCAAGCCATCCGGGATTTAGAGGCACGCCAGATTGGGAGAAGCGTTGAAATCACTCTAACCCTGCCCAAGCTCACCGCCGACGGCCGGCGATTAACCAAGCCCATTGAGCTGGACTTGTATCGAACCCTCACCCCGCCGCACCAGGCCCTTATCCCTCCGCGGGTCGCCGCAAAGCCTTGGGTAAGCCTTGCTCACGCCACTTTGGCGAGCGAGGCGCGCGACTCGAGGCTGGTGCATTCATTCACGCTTTCTCCCGCGGAATTTCATCAGGACCTGGGGTCCACATTTTCCTTCCTCGCGGTCAGCCTCACACACGCCTTTAGAGGGCGCCCACTGCGAAGCCCGCCCTCCAACCGAAGCGAGCTTACGCTACTCGACGTCACAGAGCCGGTCGAAAATCTGACGGTGAAGGTGACTCCGAAGATTTTAGAATTGCGATGGTCGGCTCCAAAGAAAACTCTTGCCGGACGTCCGATCCCTTCAAGGCTGAGTTGTCGGGTTTACCTACGCGCTGGCCGCCAGCCTTCGTTCCGGCTCATAGGAACAACTCAGCGGACGGAGTTTGACGATTCTGACTTCCAATTTGGGCAGCATGACTCGTTCATGGTCAGAAGCGTCACCGTCCAAGGAAACGTGACCGCCGAAAGTGGCAACTCCAATATCGCGGAGATTACCCCGCGTAATACTATTCCCCCTCCTCCGCCCCGAGGTTTGAGCGGCATTTACACTGCTGGGGCAGTCGAATTGGTCTGGCAGCCCGACCTCGGGAGTAACGTGGCGGGATACCGAGTTTACCGCCGGCGCGGCCAAACCCCGTTCAAGTTGCTCAACCCAGTGCTGGTTGAGACTCCTGTTTATCGGGATGCCCATGTTGCGGCCAACCGGCGATACATCTACGCCGTGACGGCGGTAAGCCGGTCGGGTCAGGAAAGCGGCCGGTCGTCTCCGTTCGCGATTGGAACTCGGACCTTCAAAGGGCGGGAAGGTCATCGGCCATAGAGCCTTGCCTCGAGGCTTGAACGGCCGCGGCGTTCGGGCCGATGCTATAAAGGCTGGCTGCGGCTTGTTCCTCTTTCCGGGAAACGGACATGAGCATGAATCTCATCGGCGTGGAAAGGTTCGCCTTTATCGGACTCGGTGCGGTCGGCCTTGCGTGGGCGCTCATCCATTCCTTGCTACCGCGTCGGAAGACCGTGGAGGAGCTTGAGCGTGCCCGGCGGCTCGACCTGCACCACCGTGGACGGCTGGCCTTCGGACAGATCGTTGACCTGGCCGAGTCAGAAAACGCACAGAAACCGTGCCGGCTGGTTGTTTATCAATACGAGGTCGCAGGAGTCAGTTACGAGGTCGCCCAGGATGTGGCACTGCTCCCCGAGATTTACGAACAGGCAAAGCGCATGGCCGGCCGCGCCATTTCCCTCAAGTATGATCCCAAACGGCCCTCGAACTCGATCATTGCTTGCGAGCAGTGGAGTGGAATTTCCTCTTCCGACACGCCTCGCGGGCCACAGCCGAAGGCCTGCGCGGAATCTCGGGACAGATGAGCCGAGCTCGGCGGCAGACCGGCCCGAGTTAAAAGACCTTGTCCACGATCTCATGGGTTCCAAGACCATCTGCATTGCTTCACATGCTTTTGGCGTCAGAGATTTGGCCGGGCCTCGGGCCCATCGAGTTGTGAAGGTCGGCTACCGTCGGTGGGGCGTGGATCCCCTCTCACTCAAACGGCGCCTTGGCCCGCTTGAGAATGGCCTCCGCGAAGTAATTTCTGACTCTCGCTCGGTCGCGCAAAGATTCCAGAAAGGCAGCCTTAAGCAACTGCTCTTTTTCATTCATGATGGTTCTGCGAATCGCCGCTACCACTCGAGGATCCGAAAGGGCGCGTTGGCCTGCCTTTTCGATTCCCAGCAACTTAACGATATGATATCCCGAACGGGTTTGAATAATCCCGGAGATTTGTCCCACTTTGAGAGAGGCAACGACCTTCTTGAGAGTCGGGCTGGCGTTTAGAGTTGATAGAGGGATGAACCCCATGTCGCCTCCGCTGAGCGCGGTGCGCGCGTCTTCGGAGTAGTTTTCCGCCAAAGCCCGGAAGCTCGCCCCGGCCCGGAGCTGCGCGTAAAGCGCCTGGACTTTGCGTTGGGCATCCACCGGATTCTTTGCGTCGTCGTCCTTAAGGTTGCGAACGATCGGATCAGGATAGGGCGTCACCTCAATTTGAGCCAAATGATACTCGGTCTCCGGGACATCAAAGCTGGATTTGTTGCGCTGGTAATAGGCGGCGATCTCCGCCTGGCTTACCGACACTCGTGAGTTGATCTCCCGGTTAATCAGTTCGTGGATCGCGAGGTCTGTCCGGATTGCCTTTCTAAATTCCGCAAGCGTCATCCCCTGCTGGCGGAGTTTTTGGCCGAATTCTTGCGGCGAATATGGGCTTTCTAGCTGAGCCAGGCGCGTATCCACCTGGGCTTCGGAGACGGTTATTCGGGAGTGCCGGGCGTGGTTGAGCAAGACCTGCCGGTTAATGAGCTCATTCAATATGTCCAGCTTGAAATTATCTGCCTCCTCGGGGTCAGCCGCGCTATCGCCCGCGGCCATCCGTTCCTTAAAGATTCTTTCAACTTGCCGGCGGAAGATCGGTTGGCCGTCCACGCGCGCCCAAACGCTTCCCGCCAAGCTCAATTTTCCGCGGCAACTCGGCGCCAGCATGAGCCCTGCCAGAATCAGGGCCAAGCCGCCGAAGGCGCGCGGCCGCTGGTTCAAGAGGCGAGCGGGCCTGGCAGCGTTCGGCCAGAGCCGAAGTTGCCGCGGCTTCCCCGCGCCGAAAACAAACCGTGATTTCCGTGCTACAATGAAAGCCGGGTAAAAACCACTGCTCGTTCGAAAAGGATTTTTCATGGCTCATTCCTGTGATTTATGTGGGAAAAGACCGTCCTACGGCAACCGGATCAGTCATGCTCACAACGTCACCCGCCGCCGCTGGAATCCAAATCTCAAACGGGTTCGCGCGGTCATCAACGGCGCCAAGAAGACACTGAAAGTGTGCACTGCCTGCCTGCGCGCGGGAAAGGTCATTAAAACTGCGTAATCTCCGTGCCGCCCGTGCCGTATGTCCCGTCACAAGACCGTGGTTGGGCAGGCGGCCCGGCGTCGGGTCACCCGCTCAGGCGACGGTCACAACGACCGTCCGCTGGCCACCCGTTCCACCTGATAGACTCCGTCTATTTTTCGCAAGGACGAAATAATTTTCTCCAGATGGTCCTTGTCCACGATATCCACGGTGACATCGATATGAGCCTGGTTGTCTCCGGTGCGAGCGGCGATATTCTGAATGTTGGAGTGGACATCGCTGATCGCCGTGGTGACGTCCGCAAGCATCCCTTGCCGGTCGGCTGTAAACAGCGTCAGTTTGACGGGGTAGAAAGTGAATTTGGGGCCTGACCACGCGACCTCAATCCTTCGCTCCACGTCATACATCAGATTCTGAACATTCGGACAGTTTTTGGAATGGATCGCGATTCCCCTGCCGCGCGTGATATATCCGATGATTTCCTCGCCTCGGATCGGATTACAGCACTTGGCCCGGTACACGAGAAGATCGTCGTGGCCGTGAACTTGAATGGCAACGTCCGACTGGATGCCGAGAGCGGACTTAACGCGGGCGGTCAAATGAGCCCCCGCGCGAGGTTCCAGCGAAACGGACGGGACCAGCTTGGCGAGAAGCTGCCGGGCCGCAAGCTTCCCGAATCCGACGCTTGCGTAGAGATCCTCCGCCTGCGCACACCCATAATCCTGCGCAGCCGCCCGGACATCCGCTTCACCCAATTTCCTTAGCGGCACATCGTATTTTCGCGCCTCCTTTTCGAGCAGCCGTTTCCCCATCTCAATAGCCTGCTGACGCTGTTGGAGATTGATCCAGTGCTTTATCTTGTCGCGGGCCCGCGAGGTTTTCACCAGGGCAAGCCAGTCGCGGGTGGGCCAATGGTCGGGATGGGTGACGATTTCGACAATGTCCCCGTTGCGGAGCTTCGTTTTTAGCGGAGCAATGCGACCGTTGATCTTGGCTCCGGCGCAGTGGTGGCCTACTTCCGTGTGTATCGCGTAGGCGAAATCCACTGGCGTAGCCTCTCGCGGCAGAACGATCACCTTCCCTTTGGGAGTGAAGGTGTAAACCTCCTGGGGATATAAGTCAATTTTGAGCGTGGAGAGGAATTCACTGGGGTCGCGCATCTCCTGTTGCCACTCAACCAAGTGCCTGACCCAT
>JAJYNF010000313.1 GCA_021786455.1 Acidobacteriota bacterium | reverse complement strand
TCCAGGTAGTCTTCGGAAATTCGGCCTTCAAAACGGACGTTTTTCTTTGCGATGCGCTCCTCCAGCGTTTTCGCTCCCGCCTGCAAGTATATCACCAGGTCGGGAATCGGAATCTGCTCGGCCAGTAGCGCATAGTACTGTTCGTAAAGCGCCAGCTCTTCGTCATTCAAGTTCAAGTTGGCAAAAATGCGATCCTTCTCGAAGATGAAATCGCTCACGACCCGCCGGCGGGCGGTGGACGAGAAGTTCAAGGCGCTCAGTTGCTGGTAACGACGCAGCAAAAAATAGGCTTGCGCCTGAAACCCGGCGCCAGGTTGGTCGCTGTAAAAGCTTTCAAGGAAAGGGTTGTCCTCGACATCCAAGACGAGTTCGGCGCGGAAACGGTCGGCCAGAATCCGCGCCAGCGAAGTCTTGCCCACGCGAATCGGGCCCTCCACGGCAATAAACCGTGGCGCATCATATTCAGGCACGCGGCTCACGTCCCTTCGCTTGGATTCGAATCCTCTTTCAAGCGGATAACTTGGCTAGTGTCGTGTGTCTCCGAGAGCATTTCCGTGACGGTCCGCTGGGTTGCCGGGTGCCGAAGATGGGGCGCCAACTCCCTGAGTGGAATCAGCATGAACCTTCGTTCCGCCAGCCTGGGGTGGGGGATCGTCAGCTTCGCCAGGCGAACGACCGCATTTTCATAGAGCAGGATGTCAAGGTCAATCGCGCGCGGCCCAAAGCGCCGCCCTCCCCGGCGGCCCATCTGCCATTCGATCCGTTGCAGCGTATTGAGGAGCCGTAAAGGCATTTTTTCAGTTTCTCCCTCCAAAACGCAGTTGATGAACCACGTTTGCGCCTGAAAGCCCACCGGCTCGGTCCGAAAGAAGGAGGAAACCCGCCTCACCCCCACGCCCGCCCCCGACAGCCGCGCCAGCGCCTCGCGCAGGTTAGCGGCGCGGTCGCCCACGTTGGACCCTAGTGAAAGAAAGACCCGCTTGCTCATCGAATCCGCAGTCTCGCGCTCGCCGTCGCGGCGGCTTCGGCTTTGTCAGCGCCGCTGTAACCTCAACCGACGCCCGTCAGCCGATTTCCTCTCAATCGCCAATGACGGTTGCTTCCTGGAAATTCCCCGGGCGACCTTGCAGACTGTTGTCGCTCAATCAAAGAGCGTCGCCGCCGCGGCGCCTGATGCCGGCAGCGGCATCTGAAGGTGTTTATACGCTGCTTCATTGGCTCGCCGCCCGCTTTTCGTGCGGCTGATAAATCCGATTTGCAATAGATACGGCTCAACCATATCCACCAGTGTGTCCACTTCTTCGTTGAGCGTGGCCGAAAGGGCCTCCACGCCGACGGGGCCGCCTTGATAATAGCGGATGATCGTCGTTAGGAATTTCAGATCCAATTCGTCCAGCCCGTGCTCGTCCACCCCCTCGAGCTCGAGGGCTCGGCACGCGATCTCAACGCCGAGCTTGCCATCCGCTTTGACTTCCGCGTAGTCGCGGACGCGCCGCAGCAGCCGGTTGGCGATCCGTGGCGTGCCTCGCGCTCGCCGCGCGATCTCCTCCGCAGCTCCCGCCTCGAGTTGAGCTTTCAGGATTTCTGCTGACCGCAACAGAATTTTTCGCAATTCTTCCGCGGAATAAAATTGCAGGTGAAAGAACAATCCAAAGCGGTTGCGCAGGGGCGCGGAGAGGCTGCCGGCCCGCGTCGTTGCTCCCACCAGCGTGAATTTCTTCAGCGGCACGTTGATGGTCTTGGCGAACATGCCTTTGTCCACCACAAAATCCACCTTAAAATCTTCCATCGCCGGGTATAGAAATTCTTCGATGTTGACGGGCAACCGGTGAACTTCATCAATAAACAATATGTCACCTTCGGCCAGATTGGTCAGGATACCCATCAAGTCGCCCGTGCGCTCGAGCGCCGGCCCCGACGTCGTCGTAATTTTCGACCCCATGGCGTTGGCGATGATATAAGCGAGCGTGGTTTTGCCGAGCCCCGGCGGCCCGTACAGCAGCGTGTGTTCGAGCGGCTCGCCCCGCTTCTTTGCCGCTTGCAAGGCGATGGAAAGCTTTTCGACCGCGGCCTTCTGTCCTATGTATTCCCCGAGCGAGGGCGGCCGCAGCGTGCGGTTAAAGTTCTCCTCTTCTTTCGAAATCAACTCCGGCGATACTAATCTTACTCTCGACATCAATCTCTACCCCACGGTCAGCCTTCCCGCTTCTTGTCTCGCGGCCTCCGGCCGCTCCGCCAGGGCCACGTCATGTTTCACTCCGCTTGGGGATGCAGCTTCTCGAAAACCTTTTGCAGGAACTCCTCGATGCTTTTCAGATTCCGGTTGCGAGCAAAAATGTCGGCGGCGATCCGCTCGGCCTCGGCGCGCGAATACTCGAGCTGCTGCAAGACCTGGACAGCTTCGGCCCGCAGTTCCACGTCGGCGGCTTCGGGCTCTATCGAGAGCGGCGCCTCGCCGCGCGCCAGGGCAAACTTCGCCATTTTGCCGCGCAGGTCGGTGACGATTCGTTCCGCCGTCTTCTGCCCGATGAACGGCAACCCTTTCAAAAACGCCGTATCGCCGCGCTCGATGGCCAAGGCGATTTCGTTCAGCGGCCGCACCAGGCATTTGAGCGCCCTCATAAACCCGACGCCTGGCACCGTCGTGAAAAGTTCAAAAAACTCGCGGTCGAGAGGATCGAGAAAGCCGACCAGCCGTGGTTCTAAATGCCCTCCGCCCACTCCCCCATCAATGTAATCAATCGTGTAGAGCGTTAGCGGATTCTTGCGTTCGCCTTCGTGCCGTAGGCGCGCGGCAATCCCGCTCGGCACCAGCACTTCGTAACTAATGGAGTTCACCCGCACCAGCAGCGTATTCCGACCGATTCGATCGTAAAGGACTTCGCCCGTGATTTCTGAAATCAGAGCCTTGCTCCTCCGCCTGTTGCGGCGCTGTCCTCACCGCCGCCCGCACAACCCTCGGCCCCGCTTGAATCCGTTCGCCGCCTTCACGCTATTAAGGTAACACAGCGCCACAGCCAGCGCATCGGCCACGTCCGGCGGTTGCGGGGGGTGTCCGAGTGAGAATCGCTGTTGCACCGCGCGCTGCACCTGCATTTTGGACGCATTCCCGTTGCCGGTCACCGCCTGCTTGATACGCTTGGCCGGAACGTGAAAGATCGGAATCCGAGCCACCCGCGCCGCCAGGCAAATCACTCCTCTCGCGTGACCCATCAGGATGGCGGTGCGCGGGTAATCCGTGTGGCTGTAAACTTCCTCCAGACACATCGCTTCCGGCCGCAAATCTTTCAAAACCTCCTCGACACTCTCGAAGAGCGATTCCAATCGCAATGCCAGATTGTTGCCGTTCGGTCGCGGCGGCCGAATTACCCCCGCCTCGACCAGCTCCATTGTCCACTGGTCACCCTCAATCACTCCGTAACCGGTGATGTTCAGCCCGGGATCAATTCCAATCACCCGCGTTCTCGAGGCTGACCGAGGAATTGCTTTTGGGTGGCCGCGGCTCGCCTGGACTTCCATGGCTTCGCATTTTATCACGCCGCCGCAATCCCTCGCGCCGGAGGAGTGCCGGAGCTCTCCGCGCCCTCCTTGGTAAGCTCCTCGCTACGGTGAGCACGGGCTGCCCGCCGCTACCCAGCAAGCACGGACGACGGACCACCAATCGCTCGGCACGGTTCTTTCAGTTATTCTGGAAACCCGGGCCGCCTTTTTTGCGTCTAATGTGACCAGAGAGGCGGCCCAGCGCCGCCAGGAAACATCGAGGCGAGCGCCAAGGGTAAAGCCCCAAGGAGGTGCCGGATGCTCATTCAGTTTGCCCAATCGAAAGTCCCCAAGCTCGTTCTGGTATCGGCCTTCGCTCTGACCCTAGCGAGCGCGAGCGGTATGGCCGCCAAAAGCCCGCCGCCGAAGCCCGTGCTTCATCACGAACCGCACACGCGGCGCACTAGCGTGTGGTTGGTGCGGGAGGTTCGTCACAAGCTGTTGATGCTGCCATATTACACGGTGTTCGATAACCTCGAATACCGTGTCAATGGTTACCGAGTGACGTTGCTTGGCCAAGTGGTCAATCCGGTCCTTAAGGCCGACGCGGAGGCTGCGGTAAAAAGCATCGAAGGCGTCCAGCAGGTCACCAACGATATCCAAGTGCTGCCGCCTTCCAATTTCGACGACCAGATTCGCATCGCTGCGTACCGCCGAATTTACGGCTACCCGGGGTTTGAGAAATATGCGATCCAAGCCATGCCGCCTATTCACATCATCGTAAAGAATGGCAACATCACCTTGGTTGGCGTGGTGGATTCGGCGATGGATCGGCAGATTGCTTACATGCAGGCACGGAGTGTGCCCGGGGTCTTTTCCGTAACTAATGACCTCCGCGTGGCAAAGGCATGAGACGCCATGGCTGCGGCGGCATCAAGCCGCCGCAGCCGCATTCGCGCCCGGAATCGCTCCCGCGAGAATCGGCCAGCTTGAGACCTACAATGTCTTGCACGCTTCCTCGGAACCCACCGTACGAATTCGCGCATACGCCCGTTTGAGAAGCGGAGGGGTGACAAAGGTTGTGACGACCGCCATGAGCACGAGGACGGTAAAAAGGTCTTGGCCAATAAAGCCATTGGCCAAGGCAATGTTGGCGATAACCAATTCCATGAGCCCTCGCCCGTTCAGCCCGACGCCGATCGCCCAGCTCTCCTCCTTCGTCAGGCGAGCGAGCCGACCGCCTAGATATCCTCCAAAAATTTTGCCTGCGAAGGCCACGAAGAGGATGGCGGCTACAAGGTCCCATTGCTTCAAAGCGGCGGCGTCAAATTCCAGGCCAATCGCCGCGAAGAATATCGGGCCGAGAAATCCCATCGTAATGTCGGAAGCGGTCTTCTGAACCTCGAGGAACTTGGCTTTCCCCAAGACTTCGTAACTGAGGAGCATCGAGCCGAAAAAGGCGCCTACCACGAACTGCAAACCCAAAATCTGAGAAAAAGTGGCAAACGCCAACACGAACAAAAGTACCACGGCGAACGCTGACTCCCGGCCTTTGAGCTTCACCAGCAGCCGGTCCACCAGATTGTGCGAGCGAAGAAACAGTTGCGGAGAATATCGGCGAACCGCCCTCGCCACCAGCAGCAGGGCCGCCATGAAAGCGACCGTCTTGATGATTCCCCTTCCGATAAACAGCAAGGCCATGGCCGGGGTGGCGTTCTGTGATTTCACATCAAGAATCACACCCAGGATTAGCAGTGACGTCACGTCGTTGAAGACCGAGGCGGAGATAATTCTCTGCCCCACTTCAGTTTGCAATTTGCCGAGGTCCAACAAGATCCGGGCGCTTACCGGAAGCGCCGTAATCGCGATGCACAAGCCGGTGAAAACGGCCCGCGTCAGCCCCAGCTCGAACGCCAGCCCCACGGTAAAACCCAACGCCATGGGAAGCAGAAAGCCAGCGATTCCCACCAGGCTGGCTCGCCCGCGAAAGGATTTCCAAAGCGTCGCCAAATCCATTTCCATCCCGGTCAGGAAAACCAACAGCAGCACGCCCAAATCCGCGAGCGCCTTGATTTCGGGGGTATATCGAATGACGGATAAGACCGAGGGACCCAGCACCACGCCGGCCGCAATCTCTCCCAGCATGGCCGGCTGGCCATAATGCTCCGAGATCTCACCCAAGGTGCGGGAAAGGATGAGCAACAAGAGCAGGGCTTCGATGAGGGGCACGCATGCTCCTTGGGTTCATCATGCCGGGATTAGGCCACTTAAAGGGAACTCAGGCTGTCTGATATTAGGCTCGTTAGCCGAAACTCAAACCGCCTCAAATTGCTGTCCGTGGAAGCGTCGCGGGATAAGCTGAGAGGCAAAACATTGCGTCACAAACAACAACGGGCGGCAGCCGCGCGGCCACCGCCCGTTCGGTTCCTTCGGCTGCCTGCAAACAACTACGGGCAGCTATATCCAGAAGGCGGCTTATATGGACTTACCTTCCCCTGACTATTGGCGAAAGTATTCAGCGCGCAACCGACTTGGTTCGCGTTGTTAGCCGCGGAACTGGCGGCGCTGGTCGCGTTGTTGGCCGCGCTCGTGGCATTATTGGCCGCGCTCACTGCCATGCTGGCCGTCGAATTCGCACTGTTGGCTGCGCTCGTGGCATTGCCCGCTCGGCTCATGGCAATTCCGCTGAGGATCGCCGCGAGACCGCCCGCTCCAACTGCGCCGATTCCGAGGGCCGTCGCTGTGGTGATATGAGCGCCGCTGATCCCTGCGGGGGCAGGGGCCGGGGCCGGGGCTGGAGCATCCGCGGTTGCTACCGGCAGCGTGAGGGTTTTGCCAGCCGCCACCTGCTGCGTTGCTCCCCCTCGCTCCACCTTCAGCAACCCTTCCTTCGCCGTCACCCTCACCGAGTCTCCCAGCATCGCCACTTCACCCAGCGTCTTGTAGCCCGACGCCGGCTCCACTCGAACCTCGCC
>JAJYNF010000277.1 GCA_021786455.1 Acidobacteriota bacterium | reverse complement strand
ATTTTGCAGGTTTGAATTTGAAAGGAGCCGACGCCATGAGCACTGTTTCGATGGAAAAGCATGATTATCCGATGCTGATCGGAGCGGAGTGGGTGACCACCCCGACCGTTCAGGAAATCAAACTGCCATATGACGGCACGCCGGTGGGTCAAGTTTATCAGGCTGATGCGGCGACCGTGGGGAGGGCCATACAAGCAGCGGAAGTCGGAGCCGAGGCGATGGCTGCTCTTACCCAATACGAGCGCGCCGAACTGCTGGAGCGGATGCGGCGCTTACTCGAACGCGACGCCGCCGAATTCGCGCGGCTGATCACGCTAGAGACCGGCAAGCCAATTCGCGAAGCGCAAGGCGAGGTCTCTCGCGCTGTCCAAACCCTTATCGCCTCCGCGGACGCAGCGCGCAACCTGCGCGGAGAAGTGGTTCCGATGGAGGCGGCGCCGACCGGTAAAGGCCGGTGGGCGATGACCGTGCGTGAGCCCCTGGGCGTCATTGGGGCCATCACTCCCTTTAACTTTCCATTGAACCTCGGCCTGCACAAAATCGGCCCCGCCTTCGCTGGCGGCAACAGCGTTATTCACAAACCAGCCGGCAACACGCCCCTCAGCGCCTTGAGGCTGGCGCGCTTGGTGCGACAGGCCGAAGCTCCCGCCGGAGCCTATAATGTGCTGACTGGCCCCGGGGGACAAGTGGGACGGCAGTTGGTCCGTGACCCGCGCGTGGCCATGGTGACCTTTACGGGTAGCGTTCCGGTGGGAGAGCAGATTCGCGCGGAGATGGGCCTTCGGCGGGCCACGCTTGAACTGGGTTCAAACTCCTCGGTTATTTTGGAGCCGGATTGCGATCTGGACTGGATTCTTCCCCGATGCATTACGGGCAGCTTCTCCCACTCCGGCCAAGTCTGCATCTCCGTGCAGAATATTTATGTGCACGAGGACGTCGAAAAAGAATTTACCGAGCGATTCGTGGAAGGAACACGCAAACTGAAGATCGGTCCTCCATTGGAAGAGAGCACAGAAATTTCCTCGGTCATCAGCGTGGCGGAGGCGGAACGGGTTGAGGGCTGGATCGGGCAGGCGCGGGCGCGTGGCGGACGCCTGCTGACCGGCGGCAACCGGCGCCGAGCCACGATTGAACCGGCGGTTCTTGCGGGTGTTCCTCCGGACGCCGAACTCGTCTGCCGAGAAGCCTTTGGCCCCGTGGTCGTTCTGCACCGTTACTCGGATCTGAACGATGCCATCCGCGGCATCAATGCCAGCGAGTACGGCTTGCAGGCGGGCATCTGCTCGCGAGATATCGAAAAGGCGTTTCGCGCCGCCCGGCAAATTAAGGCGGGTGGCGTGATGGTGAACGATGTCCCCGCTTACCGCGTGGACCTCATGCCCTATGGTGGCGTTAAAAAGAGTGGCATTGGACGGGAAGGCCCTCGTTATGCGGTTGAGGAGATGACGGAACTGAAGCTCGTCTGCTGGCGAGAGTAACCGTGGCTCGACCGACGCGGGTGGTTGAAAAAACCCTGTGGCGCGCCGGCTGTTTTTGAGGGCGCGTCGTAGAGCCTTTGAGCTCGCAAAATGTGCCGTGGATCGAGACAAATCTGATATATGATGTCGCTCAGGGCGTGGGGCGGGGAGCTGGCGGGGATGACTTTAGGCCCGGGAGCATACCGTTGAAACTCAAAGTGCCAGAAAACTTAACCCAGCAGGCGTATCGCCTGATTCGCGATGACATTATCACCGGCAAACTGGATGGCCGGGAACACTTGACGGAAAGCTCCTTTGCGGAACGGTTTGGTATCAGCAAGTCGCCGATTCGCGAAGCGCTGAACCGCCTAGAATCGGAAGGGCTGATCAAAATCATTCCGCGGCGTGGCGCGTTTGTTTCGCACTTCTCGATCTCCGACGTGGAGGAGATTTATGAGCTGCGCGAGGTGCTGGAGGCGTTGGTCGCGCGGGACGCCGTCCTGGATTCGAAAACCCTCGCGCGGATGCGGGACGCCGTGCGCTTGGCATCTCTGGCTTTAAGGGAAAATGACAAGCGGAGCTACATTCGGCATGATGCCGCCTTCCATGCCGTCCTGGCCCACGCGAGCAGCAATAAGCGGCTCAGGAAAATTCTGGAGAATATGCAAAATCAATTGCTCATTCTCCGTAGCCAAACATTTGAGCTGACCAGCCACAAATCCATTAAACAGCACGCCGGAATTTTGGATGCGTTGGAAAAGGGCCGACGAAACGCTGCCGTGCGGCTCATGGTGCAGCACATTCGCACGGTCCGCCAACGGTTCGTTAAACACTTAGCTACGCAAACTCGCCGCGCGAACCCTGCCGAACCCGCCTCATAGGCTTAATACGCGAACCTCATTGCCGAGCCAGAAAAAGATAACCTCAGCGAGCGACAGGACAATGGGCCTCGACAGCCGTCAATTTTAGGGCTTGGTTAAATTCGTTCAGGCAAGAGGGACTTTTTGACCAGCCGACTCTTCGCTCGGCTCTGAAGGGAGCGGGTGGGCGATGATAAACCGCGCGGCTTCGGCTAAATCGGGGAAAACCCATTCGGGAGGGGCCATGGGCATCGGCTCGCGTGCAACTCCGTCCTCGGCGATGAGAAGCCCCGGGCAACCCACGGCCCGCGCCGTCGCCATATCGCTCGGGGAATCACCAATCAGATAAGTTTCCGAAAAACGAAATCCGTGCGCCATCTGCGCGTGAAACAAGAGCCCCGGCTTCGGCTTGCGGCACCCGCAACCCTCTTCGGGCCGATGCGGGCAGTAGTAAACCCCACCGATGCGGCCGCCGCGATCTTCGATCTGCTTGACAAAAAGGCGGGTGATTTGTTGGAGCATTTCCGGCGCAAGAAGCCCCTTACCCACGCAGGCTTGGTTTGAAATGATAAGGGCGGAGACGCCGCGCCGAGCCAGGAGGGCCAGCCCTTCAAGAGCTCCCGGAAGAAACTGGAACTCCTCCCAGGCCGTGACGTAGCCACCGACAATGCGGCGGTTGATGACACCGTCGCGGTCAAGTAAGACGAATCGCTCCATGCTCGACGCCTTCGGGTGATGGAGGTTTGCCGGCCAAAGCCACAGGGACGCGGCCTTCTTCTTTTCGGAGGTGAACGGCCTTGTAATTCATGCCCAAGATCATGGCCCAAATCAGCGCATTGGCGGGAATCTGTAAATTAAAATCTGCGGTGCTGTGTATTAAAAGGGCCAGAGTGCTGCCGATGCAGCCAAGGGTGATGGCCCGGCGATACTCGCCCATCTCGCCGAAGAATGCGCGAATGGATTGCCCCCAAAGCCAGAGGATGCTCCCAAAAAGCAAGATCGCCCCCAGAATTCCAATATTACAAGTAAATTCGATAATATCGCTGTGGGCGTGGGTCACGTAAGCATAGGTGAGGTAATGTTGATAATGCCGGTATGCCTCGCCGAAGGTTCCCAGGCCCGTGCCGGTTAATGGGTAATTTTGAATCAGACGCTTGGCCCCTTCCCAGATATGCAAGCGGCCTTCCTGTTCGAGATAGCCCCGCTTGCCCAGGTTCTCAAACCGATGCAAGGCCGGTCCGAGACCTACCCAAATGCCGTAAGCTAGAATGCCGAAGATAATCAAAAGGGAAGCGGCTTTCCACACCCGCGTCCCCGAGCGAGCCTGACTGAGCAGGAGAATAAAAATCAGGCTCACAAACATCCCGAAAATACCCATTCGCGAATGTGAGCAGATGGCGGCCACGCCCATGATAATTACTAGGAAAAGTAAAAAAAGGCCGCGATAGGCGGCGACGTGGTTTTCTTCGGAACGGCGAGTGGCCCGCCAGCGCTCGCGCCGCCAAAGCTGGATTTGATAAAACCCCGCTGCCACCGTAAGCGGTATGATAAGTTCCAAGAGGCCAGCAAAATGGTTGCGGTTGATGTAGGTTCCGGTAGCGTCCGTGGTGTAGGCCACCTTCGTATAGCCGAAGATTTTCTGATGGTGCCCCAGATATTGATAGAGCCCGTATAAAGCTTCAAAACTGCCCAAAACCACTAAGCCGTTCACGATCGAACTTTTGCCTTGGCGCGGGCTGAATGCCCAGGACGCCAGAACAAAAGCGGCGACGTAGGCGAGAAGTTTCAAGAAATTGAGAAGCGTGCGGTGGGGGTCAATACTCAGGGTCCACCACGCCCCGGATACCCACCGGGGAGCGATCGAAGCCATCAGCCCGGCCCGCATGGGCGAAAGCCATCCGACCACGCGGGCCGGCAGTGGGACCAACTCCAATCCCACCCAAATCATGAGCAGACCCACCGGCCAAGGGAGGCGAACCGTCCGGTGGCCGCGGTAGCACTCAACCGCTACGACCGCGAACAGCAAGAGGAAAACCGCAATCTCCATAAAAGAGTAGGCGAGCGGCACGGTGCCGCCAAAAGCCAAGGCTGTGATTAACGCCACAAGCGCCAGCAGCCTTTCGACCCAAGCTTTCACGTGGTTGGTTCCTTTCCCGCGGCCGCCGCGGAGATTGGTCCGTCGGAGCCGGTGAGGGTCTGTGCCCAGCTCATGTCTTGCTGGGCTTTGCAATAGTTTTCCCAGGTGCCGATATCCAGCAATCGGCCCTCGAGTTCGCGCCCGTACATCTTTCCGGTCAGTCGGGGAAGCACATCTTTTCCGAGATCCGCGAAAACGCCGCGCGGCAGCCAGGGGAAAAACTCGCGCCGAGCCATGGCCACCCCCGCGAAGGCCAGGTTGGAGCGCGGCTGCGCAGGTTTTTCCTCAAAGGAAAGCACGCGGCCGGAATCGTCAAGTTCGACCACGCCGCATTGTTGTGGGTCCTGAGTTCTAAACAGGCCGATCGTCAAAGGCGCGGCGTGGCTTTGATGGCATCGCAAAAGCGAACTGAAGTTCACTTGCGCCAGGTTGTCCGCGTAAAAGATATACACGATATCCGCGCCACCGGCGAATTCCGCATTAGCCGCCAGCGTGCCGGCGCTTCCCAGGAGGGTGGGCTCGTGGGATAGGCGAATCTTAACCGGCGATTTTTGCCGATGAGCCCACGCCTGAACGGCTTCGGCAAGGTGATGCGTGTTGATTAAAACTTCGCTTATTTCAAGTTCCTCGCATATTTCAATCCAATAAGTGAGCAATGGCTTCCCATGGATTTCCACTAAGCACTTGGGGACCGTATTCGTTATCGGGCGCAACCGGGTTCCTCGGCCTGCCGCGAGCAAAAAAGCCTTTGATCCCCCCCTAAGCATGGGTTTTCCCTCGTGTGCTTGCCGAAAGACTTGCGCCTGAATCCTGGCCAGAGGATCGTTTCTTTCCAGTCAACCTTCCTTCAGGCCCTACCCTGCCAGCGGCTCGAGGGCGGGGCGAAACATCCATTGCATGCCCGCGCCCGAATCGGCGTCGAAGAAGGGATCGTTATAAACGACCCGCGTGCCGGCCAAATCGAACTGGAAGCGCATCTCCTTCAAGCCGAACTCGCGCATTGAGTTACGCACCGCTTGCTGACAGTCGCGCGGGCAGAACAGCAGCAGAAATCCGCCGCCGCCAGCGCCCGTCAGCTTACCCCCAGGGGCGCCCTGGTTACGAGCCGTTTCATAGATCTGGTCAATGCGAGCATTTGATATCTGGCTTGAAATCTGTTTCTTTAGGTTCCATCCCATATCCAGCAAATTGCCAAAAGCGTCCAGGTCGCCCGAGAGGAGGGCCTCTCGCATCGGTAAAACCAGATCTTTCATGGCCGTAAGCGCTTCAAGAACACGGTCATGCCGCTGCTGGACGGATAGGTCTTGCTCTGCCAAAATATTTGACGAGTCACGCGAACTGCCCGTGAAAAATAAAAGAAGATTCTGTTGAAGGTCAGCCAACGTTTCTGCTGAGAGCATAACCGCCTCGGCCTCGGTGCCTTCGGCGTCAAACTTAAAAACGTTGAGGCCCCCGAAAGCCGTGGCGTATTCATCTTGTTTTCCGACCGGTCGTTTAAGGATATTCCGCGCGATATCAAAGGCGGTTTCGGCCAATTCCGCTCGGGTCATTTCTCTGCCCAGGCGGGTCGAGAATGCCTTAAGGACGCCCACGCAAACCGAAGCTGAGGATCCCAGGCCGGTCCCCGGGGGAACCTCTGAGGCCAGAAATAAATTCGTCCCCATTTGGGGACGAACGCGCTTCAACACCGCCAACGGGATTTCCAGCTCGCTTCCGTGAAGCTCTATCTGTTCGATGTCCTCGCACGCCTCCAAGGCCCGAAGGTCGGAGGATATGATTTGCGTTTGCTCGTCTTGACGGTCCGTTAGGACCGTGTAAAAGTATTTGTTGATCGAGGTGCTGAGAACCAGCCCTCCATGCTTTTCATAGTAAGAGGGTAGGTCCGTTCCTCCGCCGGCAAAACTGATTCTCACTGGAGAACGAACGATAATCACGCTCGACTCTGGGGGGCTTGTTCGCTTCAGAGTCCAGCAGCCTTAGCGTGCGCTAAATGGCCGCGTTCGCCCTGAGCCCCCACTCTCCTTATAGGGTT
>JAJYNF010000158.1 GCA_021786455.1 Acidobacteriota bacterium | reverse complement strand
ACATTCAACGTGTCCACGGCGGCGGCGCTGGTGGCGGCGGGGGCGCGAGCGCGCGTGGCCAAGCACGGCAACCGATCCATCTCCAGCCGGGCGGGCAGTGCGGACGTGTTGGAGGCGTTGGGTGTGGAAATCAATTTGCCGCTTGACCACATTCCCGCCTGCCTCGACAAAGTGGGAATCGTTTTCCTGTTTGCGCCGCATCTGCACTTGGCCATGAAGCACGTGATGCCGGCGCGGCGGAGAATCAAATCGAAAACCATTTTTAACCTGCTCGGTCCGCTGACTAATCCTCTAGGAGCTTCCATGCAGCTCGCCGGCGTTTACGATTCCGCGCGCACCGAAATGATGGCTGAAGCGTTAGGCGCGGTAGGGGTGCGGCGCGCCTTGGTGGTGGCCGCCTCCGACGGGATGGATGAAATCACAATCAGCGGGCCTACCCGCCTGTCCGAGCTCAACTCAGAAGGCGTGAAGACAGGCGAAATTTTCCCGGAAGATTTCGGGTTGGCGCGGGCGGACGCGGCACAGCTTGTCGGCGGCAACCCGGCGGATAATGCGCGCTTGTTGCGACGAGTGTTGGAAGGAGAACGCGGCCCGGCCCGTGATTGCGTGTTGGCTAACACGGCGGCGGCGCTGGTGGCGGCAGAACGAGCGGGCAACTGGCAAGAAGGGGTCGGGTTGGCGGAAGAAGCAATTGATTCTGGCGCAGCAGCCCGCGTCCTGACACGGCTGGTGGAGTTTACCCGGAATCACCGCTGAAAACTAACGGTCCATGAGAAGCCTTCCATCCATCACTTGTATCGGCTTCGTCGCCCTTGTGGGATTCTTCACGGCAATATCTTCCCATGGCGCATCGCGCCAGGTGATCTGGAATTTCGATGACTCGCTGACCGACATGCTCGGGGGAGGGTACAACGTCTTTGGCCGGTCTCCTTCCTGGGCGCGAACGTACCTCGATCCCAGGGTTCATCTGCCTAACACGCGGCATTCCTTGCGGGTCACTGCCCATCGGGCCGCAAGCGGCTTCTGCGGCGTGTGGTTCGATTTTTATCCGGAGACGACACCACGCCGTTACTTCGATGCGCACGACTTCCGATATCTCACTTTTTGGATTAAGGGAACGCCATCCCTCTGGGATTTTGACCTCAAGTTGGTGGATGAAACGGGAGAGTCGCATGAGGACTCGCTCGAGACGCAGCCGCTCGATGCTTATCTCCCTCACGGCATTACCACGGCATGGCAGAAAGTTGAGATTCCGCTGGCGGACTTTCCGGAAATTGATCCGGGATCGCTTGCGCGATTCGTGCTGATGTTTAACACGGCGGGGAATTATAAGTTCTATCTGGACGATATCGCGCTCGAAACGCATCGAACTCACGGCTCGGTCCAGGCAGTCACCGGCACGCCGCGGGCGCTGCCGAACGCTCGCAGCGTGCCAAACGCAATGTGGGTTTGGAACACGGACGAGCTTTTCAATGGCCGGCGCCAGCCGAAAGAGTTTTTTGCGTTTTGCGGAAGGATGAAAGTTCGCACAATTTATCTCTCGCTCGATCTCCGGCAGTCGGCTGCGGGAGTGCCCCTGGCGCTTCAGAACACGGCTCGATATGACAAGCTGCTGCAACAGGCGCACGAGGCAAAACTGCGCGTGGAAGCGCTGGCGGGTTCCCCGGAATGGGCCGTTTCGCAATTTCACCCAAGGGCCGTGGACGTGGTGAAGATCGTGGCCCATTTCAATCGGGCTGCGCCTTCAAATGGGCGCTTCGACGGCGTGCATCTCGACGTGGAACCATACGTCTTGATTGGATTTGCCGACTCCGCCTTCCGCAAGTTGTTGCTGAGAGATTATCTGGCCATGGTAGCGGAGTGCGAGGCACAAGCTCGAAAAGACGACCTGGGATTCAGTTGCGATGTCCCTTGGTGGTTCTTTCCTGCCACCGAAGCCGCGCGCCAAGCCATGACCGTGAATTTTGCCGGGACCAGCGAAACTGTCGGCGCGCACCTGTTGGCTCTGCTTCACTCCGTGACCATCATGGATTACCGCAACGAAGCTGACGGGGCGGCGGGCATTATCGCTTTTGGCGAGCCGGCGCTTGCTGAAGCGGCTCGAAGGCATCGCAAAATCGTTATTGGGCTAGAGACGTCGGCGGAAAAGCCGGCATCGGTGGACTTTGTGCTCGCGGTACCCGTGGAAAGCTTCTCGCGCCTGCTTGGCCACAGCCGCCTATATGGCCAGCGGAGCTTCGAGGGTTACGGGCTTTTTGCGCTGCGCGGCGGAGAAACAATTTTCGTCGGGCTTGGCCCGCCGTTGCAAGGCATGCCTCCGGCCCCCGAGCCGATGGAAACCGCGCTCAAGGACATGCGGAGAAGCTTCGGCGCGAAAGCGGGAATGTTCCGAGTTCGGCCGTTCCTACCCCAGGCGCGCGCCGCCGTAGCCGAAAACCCGGAATGGACGCAGTTTTCAGATTACCGGTTGAACGTTCACGGACGCGACGGCCGGATTCAAGGATTTCAGGCCATCCATCGGACCGCGCCGGAGATCACGTTCCACGGGCTCGGACGCAGGGTTTTTGAAGAAGAAACGCGATCGGTAGTGGAATGGCTGGGGCCATCGCCCGCTTTCGCAGGGCTTGCGTTTCATTATTACGACAGCCTGCGCGAGCTGATGGCGCACCCCTAATCGGTTCGCGGGGGCGGCGCTTCTTTCACGCGCTGACGAGTTCGACGCTAAGAAAATTCCGCAGGAGTTCCTTGCCCGAGGGGGTGAGAATGGATTCGGGATGAAACTGAACGCCTTCGATCGGCAACTCCCTGTGGCGCAGCCCCATGATCAAGCCGTCGGGCGAGGTGGCGGAGATGGCTAGGATCTCCGGGAGTGTCTCGCGCTCGACAATCAGTGAATGATAACGCGTCGCGAGAAACGGGTTGGGCAGTCCAGCGAAGACTGTCTTTCCGTCGTGCGAAATCGAGCTGGTCTTGCCGTGCATGATTTGAGGCGCGCGAATCACTCGTCCCCCAAACGCCTGGCCAATAGCCTGATGCCCAAGGCAAACTCCCAAAATAGGAACCTTCCCCGCAAAGGCTTTGATGAGATCGAGGCAGATGCCCGCCTCGCTGGGCGTTTTCGGCCCTGGCGAAATCACAATGTGCTCAGGCCGTAACCGCTCTATCTCCTCGAGGGTGATTTGATCGTTACGGTGGACTTCGACCCTGGCTCCCAGCTCGCCTAAATATTGGACCAGATTGTAAGTAAATGAGTCGTAATTGTCGATAACTAATACCATAGCGTCGCCATTGCTATTATACGCCGCTTGGGGCCGGCAGCGGCGATTCCACCGGGGTTCATCGCGGACAGAGGGACTTTTTAGGGGCTAAAGAATCGAAAGAAGCGCCTTACCTTTTGGATTTTCACGCGCAATCGAGGCGCATGCGGTTTTTAGATGTTATTCGAGGAGCTATTGCTTCAGTACACGGTTTAGAGACATTATGCAAACATGGCGCCCGGCGTACCCACTGTGGAAGGCCGGCGAGTTGAGGATAAACGACCATGGTGACAGGCTCGGATGATAAGACGTCCGTCAATGAAACCCGCGCGGAGCGGCGGCGCTCCGACCGAATCTTAGCGCCCATCCGCATCCGCGTGATCGGCAACGATACCAACGGTGTCTCCTTCAGCGAGGATGCCGTGACGGTTAGCGTCAACAAGCAAGGCGCGCGGATCAGCCTTACGCACTCCTTGCTGCCCGACGACGTTATCCTCATTCTCAACAAGCAGAACAACCTTGAGGAGGAATTCCGTGTTGTCGGAGCCTTCCAACAAGTGATGGGCGAGCGCCGGGAATGGGGCGTCGAGGCCTTAAATCCTGAAAACAACATTTGGGGCATCGAATTTGGCCCGCCGGCTGACGGCGTTCAGCCGAAGGCGGTTATTGAGTGTGCCGCCTGCAAATCAGTCGTCGAAAGCCCCATGTCCTCGATCGAATACGACGTGCTGCTGGCCACCGGCCTCATCTCTCGTCACTGCGACCGTTGCAATGAGACCACCCGTTGGAAGCCGAGCGACCAGGTGGTTCTGCCGGAAATGATCAAGGCCGCGTCGAAGGCTCCGCCGTCGAATGAGCGCCGCAAGGCGCGGCGCATTCGATTGGTGATGCGAGTGCGCGTGCGGAATAGCTGGGGTTTGCTCGATATCGCTCAGACGCGCGACGTCTCAAAACTCGGCCTCTGCTTTTTTAGCACAAAGCTCTTTAATGTCGGGGATGAGGTGACCATCGTTTTGCCTTTCGCGTTTAACCAGGTTCCCGTTGAGACCAAAGGCAAAATTATCTGGTCGGAGCTGAGCGAGTCTGGCCGCTACTACGGAGTACAATACCTTAAATAGCCCCCGCAGACTACCCAGCCACTACCTTGTGGCCGATGATGAATGCCGGTCGGCGCTCCGGCCGAAGCCCCTGCCCGAAATCCCGAGCCAGATAGACATCCCGGTTTAATTCCAAGCTAGCGCAATACGCTTCAGCAAGCTTGAAAAGACACGCTCATGCCGCAGCCGATCCACCCGTTACTTTCGTACTATTGCCCATCTGGGTCTTTTCCCGGAAAATAGCCGGCGTGAAACCAATTGCTGTTCGAAACACAGGAGCATAATTATGGTCATTGGTCAGCGACTGCGCCAGTTACGTGAATTGAAGCAAATGTCCCAGGGTGACGTCGAAAACAAGACCGGAATGCTGCGGTGCTACATCTCGCGGGTGGAAAACGGGCACACCGTCCCCTCGCTAGAGACTCTCGAAAGGTTCGCCGCCGCGCTCGATGTGCCCGTTTATGAGCTTTTTTTTGACCCGGAGAACCAACTCTCGCTTGCGCATCTCACTCCACACCCAAGCTTGAAAGAGGTGGAGGACCAGTCCTTATCGGCGCCTGACCGGGCGTTTCTGCGAAAGCTTGAGGGACTGGTGACCGGTTTGCGCGACCATGACCGGCGGCTACTGCTCGCCTTGGCTGACCGCATGGTTGAAAGTCGCCCATAGGTTTGTGCCGCGAGGCAGGGGAAGGCCGTTTCAGGGCGGGCGCCAGGTTTACTCCGGCTCCAGCGAGTCGGCACCCGCCTGACGGCCACGAGACCCTCGGTTGGGTCTAACCTTTCACGCCCGCGTTCCTAACGAACCGAGCGCGATAGAGCGGCTTCTCCAAATGGCCAAGCGCGGCCCGGCGACTCAGGCGTGTGCTAAGATCAGGGCCGGCAAGCCCATCATTGGGACACTCCTTTTTTCCTCACCCTCGGGCCCGACGAATGGATTGACTATCCATATAAGTTATAATATGGTGAAGAGACGGCGGCAGGAACTCCGCCGGGAAGTCTGACCATGCCACGCCGCAAGGTTCTGGTTATCGAGGACGAATCCTCTATTCGCAATGCGCTATTCGCCATGCTCGCAAGGCTACATTGCGAGTCCGAGGCGACTGGTAGCGGGGCTGAAGCCCTCGCCAAGATTCAGCAAGATCAATTCGACGCTGTACTGGTGGACCTTCGTTGCGCCGACCTCCAGGCCGAAGTGGTGATACCACAAATCCACAACCTCCGTCCCAATCTCGTCGGCCGGGTTTTGGTGTCCGATCTCGATGTGCCGGATGAGAAATCCCTTAAGCTGATTGAAGAGTATTTCCTTATCAGAGTCCCCCACCATCGCCTGCCCGACGACGCGCAGGGTTATCTACGGGCGATTCTCCGCGCGCAGCGCGCCTAGCCTTCACCTAACTTTTGACCTGAATCGCTGCTTTCGGTTACACTGGCCCAGATGTGCCTGCGTGGGTTTTCCAACTCACGTTACATGAAGCTTCTCGGAAATGCCGCTGATGAACATCTTGGTCACGGGTGGCGCGGGTTACGTAGGCAGCGTTTGCGCTGCCGAGCTGGTTCGACGCAAGCACCGCGTCGTCACCTACGACAATCTTAGCGCGGGCGCGCGTCGCGCGGTGCTGCCGGGCATAACCTTCGTTGAAGGCGACATCGCCGATCGGAAGAAGGTGGAGCGAGTCCTGCGCCAGCATCGCATCGAAGTGGTGATGCACTTTGCCGGACGGATCCTCGTGGGAGAGTCTGTACGCAACCCTGAGCTCTACTATGAAAATAATGTGGCTGCTACGCTCACGTTGCTGAATGTCATGGCCTCGTGCGGCACAAAGGGCTTCGTCTTTTCGTCGAGCGCCGCCGTGTACGGCGAACCCACTAGTGTTCCAATCAAAGAGGATCATCCCACTTCTCCCATCAACGCGTATGGCGAGACGAAGCTGGTGATCGAAAGGGCCTTGCCTTGGTATCATCGCGCTTACGGTCTCAACGCGGTGGCGTTGCGCTATTTCAATGCAGCAGGGGCAGTGGGCACGCTTGGAGAAAATCACAATCCAGAAACCCATTTAATTCCTCGCATCTTAAAAGCCACCCTCAATTCCCATCAAACATTCCAGATCTATGGCGACGATTATCCAACTCCGGATGGGACCTGCGTTCGAGA
>JAJYNF010000174.1 GCA_021786455.1 Acidobacteriota bacterium | reverse complement strand
GGACATTCTTACATCGTATATGGCCCGCTGGCCAACGGCACCACCACGCTCATGTATGAAGGCAGCCCTGACTATCCCGACCGCGGGCGCTTTTGGTCCATTGTGGAGAAATATGGCGTTAACGTCATCTACACTGCCCCGACGGCTATCCGAACGTTTATGCGCTGGGGAACAGAATGGCCAGCCAAACATGACCTTTCGACGCTGCGTTTACTGGGTACGGTGGGCGAGCCCATTAACCCGGAGGCTTGGGTCTGGTACCACCAGAACATCGGCCATGAGCGCTGCCCTATCGTGGACACCTGGTGGCAGACCGAGACCGGCATGATTCTGATCACTCCGCTGCCCGGCATCACAGCGACGAAGCCCGGATCGGCAACCAGGCCCTTCCCCGGCATCGAAGCTGAAATTCTGGACGAGAAGGGACAAAAAGTCGGACCCGGCGCGGGCGGCTATCTCGTGCTGACTCGGCCGTGGCCGGCCATGTTCCGGACCCTCTACGGTGATCCCGATCGCTACGTGAATCAATACTGGTCGCGTTATCCCGGCAAGTATTTTACGGGTGATGGCGCGAAAGTGGACCAGGATGGTTATTTCTGGCTGCTGGGTCGAGTGGACGACGTAATGAACGTCGCCGGGCATCGCATCTCCACCTACGAAGTGGAGAGCGCTTTGGTGGACCACCCCTCCGTGGCGGAAGCTGCCGTCATTGGCAAAGCCCATGAGCTGAAAGGGCAGGCCATTTCAGCCTTTGTGACGCTTAAAGAAGGCGTCAAGCCCACTGAAGAACTTAAAGTTGAATTGAAACAACATGTGGCCAATAAAATCGGCGCCATCGCCCGACCGGAGGATATTTTCTTCACCCCCGAGCTTCCCAAAACCCGCAGCGCCAAAATCATGCGACGCCTGCTGCGCGATATTGCCGAGGGGCGACTGTTAGGTGACACCACAACGCTCGCCGACCCGGCGGTGATTTCCAAACTCAAGCACCAGTACGAAGAGGAAGGCAGGGGAGAATAACTGTAACCTTGCTCCCCGCGATGAGTGCAGAGAACGCGGCAGGTCAAGCCCGCGCCGCCGGGAAGACGAGTGAGAAACGTCGAGCTCTTGTGGAACCATTCGAAACCTTTTCAAGGCCGATTTCCTTCGATCTCGATCAGGGCCAGGGCGTGGGGGATCAGTTTCAGCTTAAGCTCAGGATGCTCAGGGTTGAGCGCCTCGATCTTGGGTGGCGGAAGCTGCCCTGCCTCCTGCAAAATCGTGTGTTCGGCAAAAGTGGGAAAACGCGGCTTGCCCATCGCCTCCCAAGTGGCCAACGGCGAGCCATGATGGCGATCCACCACCCAGAAGATGGCGCGGCGGGCGCCCTCAAGGTGGTGAAAAGAAAGTTTGAAGGTTTTTGCTTCGCCCCCGGGGCCGGCCGGCGCATAATTCCACAAGGCGATAGCCAACGTCCCATCCCTACGGCGGGTGACGATGGCGGAATTTGAATTGACCGCCAATCGCTCCGTCCCCAGCATGTGAAGCAAGCGAAAATCGTTGTAGGAAGCCTTGGGAATATTTCCGGCCGCAATCAGCCCAAAGCCGCCGTAAAACGGCGTCTTCACGACGCCTTGCTCTTCAAAAACGTCTGAGAATGTCCAATAGGACATGATGTGAACCAACCCATCGCATTGCCGAATCGTGTTGGCCAACCATGGCCCCATAAACGAGGAATCGGTCACGTTGACCTCGTTGCTGTAGCTGGCGTTGTATTCGCTGAAGATGATGGGAAGATGGGGAAGAGGCGAAGCGTGAACTTGGTCGTAAACCTTCTTCACCGCCAGATAAACCATCCTGCGGCGAGGGATCTTCTCCTGCGTGCCGAAAACCTTTTGGGCGCTGTCATTGCCATAGACATGAGTCGAAATGAAATCGAGCGGAACATGATGACGGACACAGTGGCGAATGAAACTCGGCACCCAGGCTGCTTGCGCCGTGGCCGGCCCGCCCACGCGCAGACGCGGGCTCACGCTCTTAAGGGCTTTTGCCGTCACGTCATAGAGGTGGAAGTAAGTTTGCTTTTTGGGAACTCCGGCCCAGAAGCCGATGTTCGGTTCATTCCACACCTCAAAGTACCAACGCGATACCTCATCTATGCCGTAGCGATTCACCAAGTGCCGGGCGAGGTGCTGGATCAGGTTGCCCCAAGCTGTCCAGCTCTTCGGCGGAGAGATGTAGGGGTGGTACCAAAACCCTTGCCGCTGCGGGGTGGACGCCAGCGCCGGTGGCATGAAGCTCAGTTCCACGAAGGGGCGAATTCCTTGTTTCAGCAAGCCGTCATAAATTTCATCCACGTAGCTGTAGTTGTAAAAAGGTTGGCCTTGAGCATCTACCTGGTCAAGGCCCACGCCGCGGTCGAGAATGCCGTGAAAGCGAATGTAGCGGAAGCCGGTCGCCCGTCGAACCTCGGCGAGGTCGCGGCGATAATCCGCGCGAAGCGAGAGGATGGCGCGGCCGGAACCGAACATCCGCTCCCAAAAGTGCGGAAAGGGATGCGACGGCGCGTTGCCATCCACCACAACGCGCACCGGCGTCTGTCTGCCTGCTTGAACGGCCTCGATAGGGTTGAAGCTCGCTAAGCCAAAAAGTAACGCTGCTAGAGCCGTAAGGCGCGCGTAGCGACGGGGATAGTCTTGCATAGCTTGCACCTCCTTCGAAAGTGGTCTTGGCGCATTGGAGTAACCTCTTTACAGGGCGGGTGCTCTGGCCGCTAAAGGCGGCAGACATCTGTGCCCCGATGGGAAAAAGGATGATTACGTACCCTCATTGGCCTGGTAGGATAAAAACCCAAAAAGCTTATTGTGAATAATAGGGCCGCCCAGGCTGCCGCCAGATTGGTTGAAGCGGTTCGTGTCTCTCTGGGTCGGAGCGTTGTTAGGCCCGTCCCATTTCTGGAAGGCGTTTAGACCCGGGCGATCCACCTTGAAGAAGGCACTGCCGTGGAAGTGGTTGGCGCCGTTCTTCGAGGTGACGATGATTTGCGCGCCGTCATTGCGCCCGTAAAGCGCGCTGCAGTTGTTGGTGGCGACCCGAACGCTTTGGATGGATTCTTCATTGGGCGTGACGGTGGCCGCGCCTCCCCAGGTCACGCTGTTCACGCCAACGCCGTTAATCATAACGTCGCTTGAAGTGGTTCGGGTCACGTCGGCGCTGATAGGGACGATTGCCCTGCTGGCCGAGCGGTTCGGCGCTGAAACAAAACGCTTCGGAGGTTGGATGTTTGGTTTGGCTGCTATAGGAGGAGCCAGTGTGCCGTTGCTCGTTGGGTATGTGGCCGAACGATCCGGAAGTCTTCGCGGCGGCCTGGCGGTTCCGTTAGTTGGAGCACTGGTGATGTTGGCGATCTTTGCGCTCCTCACCCGCATGGAAGGGAAGAAACGGGTATGAGTTCGATACCGGGGAAGAAGTAGGAAATTTCGAAGGCCGCGGTTTCCGGGGCGTCGGAGCCGTGGATGGCGTTGCGTTCGATGCTTGAGGCGTAAAGTTTGCGAATGGTTCCCGGAGCAGCATTGGCGGGATTGGTGGCGCCCATGATTTCCCGCAGGCGTGCGATGGCGTTCTCGCCTTCCAGGACCATCACCAGCGCCGGGCCGGAGCTCATGAACTTAGTCAGGCTTTCGAAAAAGGGCTTGCCGCGATGCACGGCATAAAAGCCCTCGGCTTGCTGTTTGGAAAGATAGACCATTCGCGCTGCCACGATGGCCAGTTTGTTCGATTCGAGAATCTTGATGACGTCGCCGACGTGGCCCGTGGCGACGGCGTCCGGTTTGATGATCGTCAGTGTGCGTTCAATCGCCAAGGCATGCTCCTGTTCGGGGGTTGGCGCCGGCTTCCGGCGCTCAGCGATCAGCTCGCTTTGCCGACGGCTTCAATAACTTCGCCATCGTTTCACCGATGAGCGCGGGGCTCTCCGCGACTTCGATCCCGGCATCGCGGAAAGCGGCAATTTTGTCCGCCGCCGTCCCTTTGCCACCGGAAATGATGGCTCCGGCGTGACCCATGCGGCGACCCGGCGGAGCGGTGCGGCCGGCGATAAACCCGACGACGGGCTTTTTGATATGGGCTTTGACAAAGGCCGCCGCTTCTTCCTCGCCCGTGCCGCCGATTTCACCGATGACCACGATGGCGTGCGTCTCCGGGTCATCGTTCATCAGGCGCAAGGCATCCACAAACGAGGTGCCGATGATCGGATCGCCGCCGATGCCAATGCAGGTGGACTGTCCAATGCCGAGCACCGTGAGCTGGCCGACGGCTTCATAAGTGAGCGTTCCGCTGCGCGAAATGACGCCGACGTTGCCGGGCCGGTGGATGGAGCCGGGCATGATGCCGATCTTGCACTTGCCCGGCGAAATGATGCCGGGGCAGTTGGGGCCGATGAGCCGAGTCGCCGTGCCGCGCAGGAAGTGCATGGCGCGGACCATGTCGAGCGTCGGGATCCCTTCGGTGATGCAGACGACCAGCGGCAGGCGGGCGTCGGCGGCTTCCATGATGGCGTCAGCGGCGAATGGCGGTGGAACGAAGATGACGGAAGCGTTGGCGCCCGTTTTTTCTACGGCCTCGCGCACGGTGTTGAAGACCGGCGCGGAATAGGCGCCGTTCTTTGTGACCCAGGTTGTGCCGCCTTTGCCTGGCGTTACGCCCGCGACAACCTTCGTGCCGTAAAGAGCCGCCTGCTCGGCATGAAAGCCGCCTTCACGGCCTGTGATGCCTTGAACCAGCAAGCGCGTGTTGTGGTCAACGAGAACAGACATCGGATTGGTTTAATTTCCCCGTGAGGCCGCGACGACTTTTTCCGCGGCGTCCTTCATGCCGCTGGCAACGGTGAAGTTGAGGCCGGATTCCTCTAAGATTCTCTGTCCCAACTCGACATTGGTGCCTTCCAGGCGCGCCACGACGGGCACCTTGATGTCGAGGCTCTTCGCCGCGGCGACCACGCCGCTCGCGACGATATCGCAGCGCATGATGCCGCCGAAAATGTTGATGAGCACGGCGCGGACATTTGGGTCGCCAAGGATAATTTCAAAGCCGCGCTTGACCTGCTCTTCGCTCGCGCCGCCACCCACGTCGAGAAAATTGGCGGGACGGCCGCCGGCGTACTGAATGATGTCCATGGTCGCCATGGCGAGCCCGGCGCCATTCACCATGCAGCCTACGTTGCCGTCGAGGCGGATGTAATTCAGCTTGTACTCAGACGCTTTAACCTCCAGCGGATCTTCTTCCTCGAGGTCGCGGAGTTCCTGGACGTCTTTATGGCGGAAAAGCGCGTTGTCATCAAAGGTCATTTTGGCGTCGAGGGCGAGCAAACGGCCGTCGCGCGTCTGGACGAAGGGATTGATTTCCACGAGCGACGCATCCGTAGCCTGGAAAGCGCGAAACAGGCTGGAAAACATTTTTGTGGCTTCGGAGAGCAGCACGGGGTCGAGGCCGAGGCCGAAGGCGAGATGGCGCGCCTGGAAAGGCTGGAAACCCGCGGCCGAATGGACATATTCCTTGAGAATTTTTTCCGGATGCTCTTGGGCGACGACTTCAATTTCCACGCCGCCTTCGCTCGAAGCCATAAAGACGGGCCGGGCGGCGGCGCGGTCCACGAGCAGGCCCAGGTAGAATTCCTTGACGATGTCGAGGCCCTCTTCAATCAGCAGGCGGCGAACGATGCGGCCTTCGGGGCCCGTCTGCGCCGTGATGAGTGGCCGACCTAAAAGCGATCCTGCAAGGCGCTCCACTTCTTCCGGCGTGCGGGCCAGTTTGACGCCACCCGCCTTGCCGCGGCCGCCTGCATGGATCTGCGCCTTGACCACGACGGCGCTGCCCACTCGCTGGGCGGCTTCACGAGCCTCTTTGGGCGTGAAAACCACTTCGCCGCGCGGAGTGGCGACTCCATAATGAGCCAAAATGTGCTTTGCTTGATATTCGTGAACTTTCATTCAGTGAGCTGTCAATCGCCCGTAGCCATTTGAAGGCCCGCACGATAGAATTAAATCTGCGCTGGCCACAGAATGCGCCAGTATAGAAGAAGGAACCACCTAAAAGCAACGAATTATGCGGATCCGCGAGGTCATCGAAAAGGTTCAGCGCGGGGGGAGCTTGACGCGCGAGGAAGCGCGCGCCGTCATGGAGTTGCTGCTTTCCGGGACCGTTCCGGACGAGCAGATTGTCTCACTGCTGGTCGCGCTGAGGGACAGGGGCGAGACGCCGGGGGAGATCATCGGTTTCGCCGAAGTAATGCGCGCCCAGGCCCAGGAAGTGCTGCGGGAAGCGGGGGTTGATCCGAGCGCGCTATCGGCTGCCGGACCTCTTCTCGATACCTGCGGGACGGGCGGTGATGGGAAAGGAACATTCAACGTGTCCACGGCGGCGGCGCTGGTGGCGGCGGGGGCGCGAGCGCGCGTGGCCAAGCACGGCAACCGATCCATCTCCAGCCGGGCGGGCAGTGCGGACGTGTTGGAGGCGTTGGGTGTGAGATCGGAA
>JAJYNF010000107.1 GCA_021786455.1 Acidobacteriota bacterium | reverse complement strand
CCTGTTGCAACTCAACCAAGTGCCTGACCCATGCGAAGCGCTCTTCGTCGTCCGGCGCCAGGGGCTGGCCGGCTTTGTACTTCCAGTGCGCGGCGATCCCTTCTTCCGCCACTCGATGCATCTCTTCCGTCCGAATCTGGACTTCAAAGGGCTGTCCGTGGGGACCAATGACCGACGAGTGCAAAGACTGGTAAGAGTTGGGCCGCGGAATCGCAATGAAGTCTTTGATGCGCCCGGGAATAGGCCGCCACGTATTATGAATCACGCCGAGCGCGCCGTAACAATTCTTGACGCTGTCGGTAACCACTCGGACGGCCAGGAGATCATAAACTTGATCAACGGTAATCCGTTGCCTTCGCAGTTTCTGCCAGATGCTGTAGAGCCTTTTGACCCGCCCCTCCACCTGCGCGGGGATGGCATGTTCTTTCATTTTGACTTCCACCAGCGTCTGAACTTCTTTCAGGAATTCTTCATTAACCTTGCGCCGGCTCTCCACCGCCTTCTTGACTTCGTCGTAGCTTTCGGGCTCCAGGTAACGGAAAGCGAGATCTTCCAATTCGCCGCGCAGCTTCCCCATTCCCAAACGGTGGGCGATCGGTGCATAAACATCGAGTGTTTCGCGTGAGACCCGACGCTGGCGCTCAGGCGAAAGAAACTCCAGCGTCCTCATATTGTGCAGGCGATCAGCGAGCTTCACTAGAATCACGCGCACGTCGTCCACCATCGCCAAAAGCATCTTGCGGAAATTCTCCGCCTGTTGCTCCTCCCGGTTCAGGAATTGAATTCGCCCGATCTTGGTGACCCCTTCGACAATGCGCGCCACATCCGGCCCGAAGTCCTGTTGCAGTTGCTCGACGGTCGTGGGGGTGTCTTCGATCACGTCGTGGAGCATGCCCGCCGTCAAACACACAACATCGAGGCGTAAATCGGCGAGAATACTCACGACCTCCAAAGGATGGGTGATATAAGGGTCCCCGGATAGTCGCTGCTGTCCCTTGTGAACCCGGACGCAGAAATCATAGGCCCGGGTCAGCAACTCCGGGCTCTCGCCGGGACGGAAGCTTTCAACCCTCCTCGTGATTTCGCAAATCTCCGCCATTCCCTATGCCTTCATTGTAGGGCTGCCCCTCAGCCCGCTTCAAGTGCTGGTCGGGGGGGGTGCCGGGCAGTGATGAGTGATGGTTCTGAACTCGCAGGAAACGTGGAAGGCAGATAGGGGATTGCGCGAGGAACAAACAACCCTATGCCGCCGGGAACGGTCAACCTTTCAGCTCAATTTGAAACCGACTGAAGAGGGCTTCGCAGAAAGGGCCTGACACGGTGGTTCACCCTCCCCTCGCTGGAAACGCGGCGCAACGGGAAATTGCTACGGCCAAATCTATTCTGAACTGGAAGTCGCGGCAGACTGCTCGGCCGCCGCTTTGCGGACGTTAATGGCTTTCTGTTGCCAATTATCTGCTGTTTTCAGATCCGCCAGGCGCTCGGCGTTCGTCGGCTCAAGATCGGCCTTCTGACGATACATTAAATTCAGGTAGGCCATCGTATCGAAATCGTTGGGTTTAAGTTCCAAAGACTTATTCAGGGCTTGTAGGCCTTCCTTCACCAACTTGCCGTTTTCATCCACAAGTTGCTGGCGCGCTTTAGGCGGAAGAGGTGGAAAATTCCCCGCGCTGTCGGGAACGTTGAGCTTCAGCGATTTCCTCAACTCCATGTCCTTGACGTTACATTGCAACCAGTCAATCACGCCGATCCAGTAATAAGGCTGCGGGTCATTCGGCTGATCGTCAAGCCGTTCTCGCTGGTATTTCTTGGCCCGCTCGAAATGCTTCATGTTGTAATAGAGCTGCGCCAAGCTGGCCAAGGCCGTCGGATTTTTGGGGTCCATGCGCAAAACCGCCTTAAACGCGCCGATGGCCTGTTGGCCGGTGGCGTTATTGTCCGGCGTATCCGCGCCTGGAATGTATTCCTGCGCGTAAGCCGTCGCCAAGTAAAGCCGGGCATTCAGAAGTCCCGGGTCGAGGCTCACCGCGTTCTTAAAATTCTCGATGGCTTCCTGGTACTGAGCATTCCGAAAAGCCAGGACTCCCTTATTCAATTGATCTCGCGCCTTAAGACTACCGATGATGTGCGTGCACCCACTCGACATCACAATCGTCAGCAGCACCCCGCTTAGCAGGGCGAGCTTCTGAAATCGCATGGAGAGTTCCTCCGTGACCCGAACAGCGGGATTAGTGGCCCATCTCGAGGTTATGGGTAATCAGTCCAATCTTGTCAATGCCGGCGCCCTTGGCAATATCAATGATTTGAGCAACATCTCCGAACGGCAACGAGGGATCGCCTTTGACGAAGATCACTCGATCGTTACGAGTCTTGAAGATGTCCTCCAGACGTTGCCCGAGGGCGCGAATATCCACCGGCTGCTGATTGATGGTGACCTGCCGATTGGCATCCATCGAGACCACCACCGTTCGCGCCAGAAGGGCAGGGTTCGGTTTTGCGTTGGGGTTGGGCTGCGGCGCGAGCGCGTTAAGCCCGTGCGGCGTCAGCGGCGTAATGATCATGAATATAATCAACAAAACCAGCAGCACGTCAATGAGGGGAGTCACGTTGAGGTTCACCATCGGGCCTCCCTTGCTGCCTCCGACTGCCATTGCCATATCGTTACCCTCCTTGGCTGCCTTTGGGGCCTTGTCCGCTTGCAGCCTCCATCATGGAGACGCCGGTATCGCGGCCGCGATGGGCCGGCGCTGCTGAACTTGCTCCGTCAGCAACCCTAACTGCTCAACGCCGGCAGCGCGAATCGCGTCCACCACCGAGGTGACTTCGCCGTATTTGGCGCGAGCGTCGCTTTTGATATAAACCACCTTGTTGATCCGGGTGGCGAGCCGATTTCTGACCTTGGTCGTAATCTGGCTCATGCGCACCGGGCTGGTGCCTAAAAACAGTTTCCCGTCTCGGGTGACGGCAATCAGCACGGCGTTGGTCTTCTGGGCGCCCGGCATGGGGTTGCTATTTTGCGCCTGCGCCAGCCTCACGGACACTCCATGCTGAAGCATGGGAGTGATGACCATGAAGATAATCAACAGCACCAACATCACATCCACCATGGGGGTGACGTTGATGTCTGCCACGGTTTCTGGGGCTTTGAGTTTGTACGCCATTATTTTTTCCCTCCGCCGGAGCGCTTGATGAAGTAATCCACAAGCTCCGAGGAAGAGTTATCCATTTCCACGTCGAAGGCTTCAATTTTGCTCGTGAAGTAGTTATAGAACCAGACGGCCGGGATGGCAACAAACAGTCCGATGGCCGTGGTCACCAAGGCTTCGGAAATGCCCCCAGCCACCGCGCCAATGCCCGTGGTGTGTTCGGCAGAAATGCCCTGGAACGCGTGGATAATGCCGAGCACCGTTCCAAAGAGGCCGACAAAGGGCGCCGTGGAACCAATCGTGGCCAGGCTGGACACCCCGCGTTTCAGCTCAGCATGAACAATCGCGGAGGCCCGCTCCAGGGCCCGACGGGAGGCTTCGATGGTCTCGCCAGGAATTTCCGCGGAAACCTGATGCGCTTGAAATTCCTGCAACCCAGCGGTGACCACTTTGGCCAAATGGCTCCGCTTGTTCTGCTCGGCGATCGAGATGGCTTCATCAATCTTGCCATCTTTCAATGCGTTGGCCACCGCGGGAGCGAAGACGCGCGATTGCTTCCTCGCCGATTGGTAGGCGATCCATCGGTCAATCATGACGCCGATGGACCACGCGGACATGAAGAAAAGCACGATGACCACGGTGCGCGCCGGCCACCCCATCAGTCTCCACATTCCCAAGGGGTCGAAGCTGGTCGGTGGGGGCGCGGCCTGAAGTAGCAAACCCAAAACAATCGAAGTGACAGTCATCCCTCATTTCCTCCTCAAAGATTTTGCGAAAGCGGACTGCTTCAGTCCTCTAATGTGAAATTCACGTCAATTTCCGTTTCAACTTCCACGGGCTGCCCGTTCAACAGCGTTGGCTGGTATCTCCACTGGCGCACCGCCGCCAGCGCGGACGGCACTAATAGCGGATGGCCGGAGATTACGGTGAGGTCCTTAATAGTCCCATCCTTAGCGATGACGGCTTGCAATTTTACAGTCCCTTGAATGCGGGCCATCTTGGCCAGCGGCGGATATTGAGGCGTCGGCCCATAGATCAGCTTCGCCGCTTCCACCTGACCGCCTACTCGGATCCGGGATGGCACTTGCGCTTTGGGCGGCGGAGGTGGCGGGGCGGGACCTAAGCCACCCAGGATTCCCCCCATGACGCCCCCGGCTTGGCCTCCTGGTACTCCGCCGGGCACACCACCGACCACGCCAACAGAATTCGACGGCTGAGGCTGGTCCTTGATGATCTGAATGGTCTTGGGGATGACCGTGGGAGCCTTCAGCAATTGCTGCAAGGACACACGCTGAACGATGACCTTGGGCGGAGGAGCAGCGGGGGGCGGCGGAGGTGGCGGTGGTGGTGGCGCGACCAGGAACGTCATCAGCTGGGCTTTGGGGAGCGCATTCGTGTAAATCAGCGGATAAAGAATCATCCCCCCGATCAGGATGATCTCAAAAATATAGGCAATGGGAAGCGTGGCTCGTTTCCAATTGCCTGTCCGCTTCGCCGAGTAAATGAGATACAAAATGAACCCGACCAGGTTCAAGACGAAGACTGCGGCCAGCCACAACGCCGTACTGAACCGCAGGTGCCGCGAATCCGCGTAAACGTAGCAGAGCATCAAAGCGAAGAAGAACGGGGGCAATCCGCCGAAGAGAACCGACTGGGTCAGGAGAATTTTGGCGTTCTCGGCTGGGCCAAGTATAATCGGCGCGCCAAAATACCATAGAGCCATTCCTGCCAGTCCGACCACGGCTGAGATGACCCAATGACGAGTCTTCAATACTGGCGCGCGGGCGGGCGACGAATCGAGTAATGTCTCGTCAAACATGCCAGTACCCTCCTTCGAGCTCCCCTCTGGCCTAATTTGGCGGCAGGGGGAGACCTTCTGTTATCGCCGCGAAACGGCGGCCTCTCGTTCGTAAACTCGCGCTTTCTCCTTCACCACGCCACCTCGTCCCGTCCGCTGTTGCCAATAAACCAGAACCGGGCTGGCAATGGCAATCGAAGAATAGGTGCCGATAATAACACCGACGACCAACGCGAAGGCAAATCCGTGGATGACTTCACCCCCAAACAGAAAAAGGGACAAAACCGCCAGAAACGTCAGGCCGGACGTCAGAATGGTGCGGCTCAGCGTCTGGTTGATGCTGCGGTTGACCAGTTCGACAAAGTTGGCGCGTTTGGTCAGGCGGACGTTCTCTCGGATGCGGTCAAAAACGACGATCGTGTCGTTCATCGAATAGCCTACCAGCGTCAGCAGCGCCGCGATGACCGTCAGAGAAATCTCTTTATTCAGCAGGGAGAAGAAACCAATGGTAATGATCACATCATGAAAAGTGGCGATCACCGCCGCCACCCCGTAGATTAGCTCAAACCGAAACCAGATGTAAAGCAACATAGCGCCCAGGCCCGCTAGGGTGACGTAAAGGGCTTGGCGTCGCAAGTCTGAACCGACCTTCGGGCCCACGATTTCCGTGTTGCGAATGGCGAAGCTGGAAAGGTAAAAGTCTTTTTCGAGCGAGTTGATCACGGCCGGGGTTACGCCGGGCACAGAACTTAATTCTCCAAAATTGCTAATCAACCCATCGTGAGGCGGGTTGTTACGAGAACTGACCATGGCTTGGGCCAGACCGGCGTAAGTCTTGGTCGCCGCCTCCATGCCCTTGCCGGCCAGCCCCAGCGGATCAGCCACCAAGAGGTGGTCGGCCACGGTATGCGCGCCGGCATTGTTAAAGTCAATCTTGCCCGCTGGCCCCACGCCGTAAAGGGTCGTCAAAGCTTTCACGATGTCCATCTTCCCCGTGTCCAGAGCCCGGCCGTTTTGAGCATTGGCATTGCCGATCAGAGGGAGCTCAATCACCACCTGGTGTTGCGACGAAGCGCCGATGCTTTGAATAGACGCCCCCCGCACGCCCGCTGCCGTGAGGGCACGGCGGATGGCTCCCACGGAGGGCGATTTTGAAAACTTCACTGTCACTTGCGTCCCGCTGCGGAATTCGATTCCGTAAGTCAACCCGTGATGGGCCACCATTGAAGCGATCCCTGCCACAATGAGCGCCAGAGAGAGACTGATGAAGTACCATTTCATCCCCATCCAGTCAATCTTAGGTTCGTGGAAGAGCTCCATAAGCCGTCCTTCACTTTCCCACCCTATTCAGACACCGCGAACCGCCCGCAAGTTCCTGAAAATCACCTCAGATGCTGACCGCTGCCCCTTTTTGTCGCCGTGCCAGCACGTAATCAAAGATTGTCCGCGATACAAACACAGAGGTAAAAAGATTTGCCATCAACCCGATCGTTAACGTCACCGCGAAGCCCTTCACCGGGCCTGAGCCAAAACTATACAAAATCGCGGCCGAAGCGATGGTGGTGACGAGATCGGAA
>JAJYNF010000073.1 GCA_021786455.1 Acidobacteriota bacterium | reverse complement strand
TCCGACAGGCTATATCGGTACAGGAACGCCTGAAACCGCGCTTGCCATTTCCCTTGGTCACTCACCACTGCCGGGAAGGGGTCAATATTAAAACGCAGCATTCGAAAAGGCCGTCCCTCCAAGCCTATCCTCGGCTCAGCCTTAAAGACTTGCCGACGGCCGCCGAGCCGTAATAAAAAACTGATTACCATCATCACCGGACTGAGCAATACCAACAAAAGGCTTGAAACGGTCAGGTCCATCAGACGCTTCAGCATCCGATAAGCCGGATCGGGCGAAAGGCTTTTGAGTTCCAACAGAGGGATTCCATCAATGCTGAGGCTCTCGATCTGCTGCGAGTGCATCTCATAATACTCGGGCACTAATTTCACGCTTATGCCCTGCTTCTGACAACTTGCAACAAAATCCAGAGTTTCGCTGTCCTTGCGAATCGGGATAACGAAAATCAACTCGTTGATGCCCCGAGAGGCTAATTGCTGAGCAATGAATTCTCCATTGCCGGTCAAGGCGCGGCCAGAATCTTTCCCGGAGGTGACGCCGCTGGCCGGAGATAGCCAGCCGGCGACTTCATAATGAAGCTCAGGATGATGCTCAATCCGCTGGGCCAAATCTTGCCCCAATTCTGAGTCCCCGACAATAACAACGCGCCGCAATCCAATGTTGTAGCGCCGTAACCATCGCAAGACACGTCGCAGAACTATCCGGCTGGCCAGCAAGAATGCATAAAATAAAACGAAGAAGAAGGCCAGTTCGAGGCGTGAATACAAAATCCGGTCGGCAAAGAGAATTGCCAAGAATGCGACCACGAAGAAAAAGTAGGGAGTTGTAAGCTGGGAGAAATCTAAAGGGTAATTTAGGCCCGAGGGTGATCCGTGAGAATCAAACAGGAGCAACAACAACATCCACAACCCGATTCCGAGCAAAGGGGCAAAGGAAATCGGGTAAAAGCGTTCCAGACCGCCTGCAAACGGGCTCTGCGCGTACCGCAACACGTGAGCCAGATAAAACGACAGGAATACACCCCCCAGATCGGCCATCAGCAAAAGGATTGTTACGTAATCCCTTTTCATGCCGGATGCCTTCGCCCGCCTATGCCGCAGAAAGCGGTATCGGCTGATACTGCTTTCCTGATACCGAGACTCGCGCACACTCGGTTACAAGCTGCCCATTTTAACCCTTTTGCGGGCAAATTTTGCGTATTTCTTTGTGCGATTGAGCCGTGCGCGGACCATTGGCCGGGGTGGGCCGTCGGCAGGAGGTCTATGATTGGCAGACCACGGCGACTGTGCCGGGTCTGCTTCGTCCGTCGCTCTCGATACGAAGCAAGGCTTAACGCCTGAACCTTGGCTGGCGGGAGCGGGCATCGCCGTTCGGCTCTGGCCAGTTGCCATCCAACGCTTGGCTCAACTCCTCGCGGGAGACCGTCGCCGTGCCTACCCTTCCCACCACAACTCCGGCGGCAAGGTTGGCGAGTTGCGCCGCTTCTGCCATGGAGGCCCCGGTTGCCGCCGCCATTGCCAAAACAGCCACCACGGTGTCTCCGGCGCCGGTCACATCGAAAACCTGCCGAGCCTGCGTCGGCAGGTGAAGCGGCGGCTTTCCGGCCGAAAAAAGGGCCATGCCATGCTCTCCCCGAGTGACCAGGACGTGCTGCGCGCCGGTCGCCGACAAGATGGCTTGCCCGGCCTTGTCGGCGGCCTCCCTATCCACGATCTTTATGCCGGAGATCGCTTCGGCCTCCCGCTCGTTCGGTGTAATCGCTGTTACGGGACCGATTCCCCGCAAATCGAACGCTTTGGGGTCCAGAAAACAGGGAACACGCCCCTCGTGGCAGCGGGCGGATACCGCATCAAAAAACTCTCGTGCCAGCAGGCCCTTGTTGTAATCGGAAACAACCAGCGCGGCTACCGTGGGAAGACCGTTTCCCAGCCTCTTGAGCAGCTCCGCCTTAAGCGGTCCCTCGACCGGAGCGCGGGACTCCGTGTCCACACGCACCACGTGTTGGCTGTGCGCCACCACTCGCTGCTTCATCGTGCTAGGGCGGCTCCGGTCAACCAGCACATGCAGGGCGCTATCGGCGGAAATTTCGCCGAGCAGTTCAACGATTCGCCGACCCGCCTTGTCGTCGCCGACGACCCCCCAAACCTGCGGGTTCCCACCCAGGGCATGCACATTCATGGCCACGTTTCCCGCGCCTCCCAGCGCTTCCGACTCTCCGGTCACCTCAACGATAGGCACGGGAGCCTCTGGGGAGATGCGGCTCACATAGCCCCACACATAGTGGTCGAGCATAAGGTCGCCCAAGATAGCGATGCGAATCCCTTCGAATCGGTCCAGCACCTCTTTGCCGCGTTGCTGATTCAGTGTCAAACGCACGGCCTCCTTATTCCTTGGTTTCCCCTTCCAGGTGCCTTCCCCGGACTGTTCTGTGGGACAGGGCGCGGCCTTCGGGACGTGTCGTCTTGGCCTGCTTTAGATACGCCAGAAGCGCGCGCACCTGCTTTTCGATTAAATCCCGAACCTCGTGAAAACGATTCAGTTCCACTCCGTAGGGGTCGGGAATGTTCCACTCAACCCTCTGGCCTCTGAATTCAGGCGGAACGGGACAAATGACGTCGCGCCCCATGCTGACGATGATATCCATCTCACTGAGGGGAACATCTCGCAAACCCTTGGACCACTGCCCGTCGAGCGCAATCCCTTTTTCCCGCATAGCCTCTACCGTCTCAGGCAGTATGCTTCCCAGCGGATGAGATCCCGCGCTCCAGGCGCTGACCTCGCCTTGTCCGAGATGATGAACGTAGGCTTCCGCCATCTGACTGCGACAGGAATTGCCGACACAAACAAACAGAATCTTCACCGCGTTCCACAGGCGACCCGCCGCCATGGCCTTCAAAGCAGGTCTTCCGAACCCTTCGCAGAATGAAGGAATGATAAACGCTTGAGAGCACCCGAAGAAAGAGAAAAGATTTTCATCCGCAGGCCGTAGCCGATGCGAACCTTCTCGGGAAGTTGGCTCAAAGGCATCCACCTCTCAACTTCCCGCGCGCCGTCGGCCCGCCTGGGCGAGAACGGCGTCGAGAACCTGATAAAGCGGAATGGCATCCGCCGCCTCGGGGATATACTCGCGGCGGTAAAAATATTTTTCCCACACCGGACTGACAATCTTGATCAGCCGTCCGTAATCGTGAATCTCTTGCGGAGACGTGCAGGTGAAAATAGCCACAACTTTTTTCCGCAGCGCAAGGGCAATATGCATGGCGAGCGTGTCTCCCGAGACGACAACCTCGCACTCCTGCACGTCCTTGATGTATTGCTCGAGCCGCGGCCGCTGTTCAAAGAACTTCAAGCGGAAGCCCAATCGCTCCAGCTCGCGCGCCAAGCCGTCGAATTTATTCCATTGCTTCATGGGCCAAACGTCGCCCACCCGGCTTTCAAGCCCGATAAGCCCCGGCACTGGAGCGACGCCGTTGGGCGATTTGAGGACGTACTCCTGCCCCTCAAACTTCTTGCCCAGCATCCCGAAAATCAATTCCTGATAGCTTTTCGAGTTCTCGCGCTTCAACTCATCGGCCTTTTCCCTGCCGAACCTCGAGCTGAGGCTCATGTCGAACCAGGCGCGGGAGGCTTCGTCATAAGCAACACCGTTTTCCCCGACGTAGGGCCCCAGGCGCCTGTCCGCCGTTACCTGCGCAGCCAGTCGTGCGGCGGCAATTTCGTCCTCCAGATTGATGACAAGGTCGAAAGGCTCACGGAGGATCGAGCCGTCGAGGCTCTCGCCCAGGCAAAGCCTTTCGATGAACGGATTCTGCTCGAGCAGCGGCGCCGATTTCGCGGACGTCATCCAGGTAACGCCGGGTGGAAGAACACGCAGCAGGGTGGTTGTTCTTAAAACATCGCCGAGCGCGCCCAGTTTGAGGATTAATGTCTTTTGCATTTCTTGAATGCTGGCGCCCGATTCGCGTCAAACCGAATCGCAATTCTCCTGAAGAGGCTTCTTATTCAGAACCCGTCCCGTCGTCGGCCTTTTTCATAAAGTAGCGATGGATCGTCTCATCCTGGGTAAGCTCGGGATGGAACGTGGCCGCCAGGACGTTGCCTTGTTCAACGAGGACGGGGAGGTCATTGGCGCGGCCCAGCACTTTAACGCCCGTTCCCACGCGGCGGATAATCGGCGCTCGGATGAACACCATCTCCACCGGACGGCTCGATAACCCGGGACACTGCCCCTCTTGAACCGAGCTGTCAACCTGCCGGCCGTAAGCATTGCGCTCAATGGATATGTCGAGCAGCCCCAGGCTTTCCTGCGGCGGGTTCAAGACTTCCCGTGCGAGCAAGATCGCGCCCGCGCATGTGCCGAAAACCGGTTTGCCCTTGGCCGCAAACTCCTTAATCGCCGGGCCCAGGTTCTCTTCCGCAAAAAACTTCAGCATCGTCGTGCTCTCGCCGCCCGGCAGGATGAGGCCGTCGGCTTGCTCCAGGTCGGAAGCGCGCCGAATGAGCCGCCACGCCACGCCCATGCGCCTGAGCATTTCGGCGTGAAGCTCGAAATCGCCTTGCACGGCCAGAATGCCGATCCACTTGTTGTTGCCTGTCATAAATATCCCGGCGACGCCGCGCCGCCGAAGGCCGCTCGGAATTTGCTCCGCCAAACACGACGACCGTTTCTATCTAACCAACCTGGCCTTGAGAGTGATCGGTGTTGCGGCGAGAGCCCGAGAAACCGGGCAGCCTTTTTTGGCCTCTTGCGCGACTTCCAAGAATTGGGCTTCCTCGATGCCGGGAACCTCAGCCTCCATCTCGAGATCAATGCCCGTAATCGCGAATCCGGCTTCGACCTTGTCAAAGTGAACCGAGGCGGTCGTGCGGACCCGCTTGGGCGTAAAGCCCGCTTTCCCAAGTCCCGCCGAAAATGCCATCGAATAGCATCCGGCATGAGCCGCCGCGATCAATTCTTCGGGATTGGTTCCGGCGCCGTTCTCCATGCGCGATTTGAACGAAAACGGGCCGTCGTAGGCGCCCGTTCCCAGCCGCATGTGCCCGTTGCCTTCCAATAGATTTCCTTGCCACTCAGCTTCCGATTTGCGAATTGGCATCTTGTTCTCCTTTAGCCTACAACAGCGTATGGGTCGAGCGATTCCTACCAGTGATTTCTTTCAACAAGCGAGGTGATATGCGCCACGTGATGCCGCCCGTGCCAGGCGTAAAGCGCCAGATATCGGTCCAGCCCGACCACTCCGAGTTCCGGATGGTTGATCGTCCGCGCGAAATCGCTGGGCGCCATCGCCCGGAGCACCGTGACCCATCGCTCGTGCAGTGATTCAAGAATCCGCAGCGACGGCTCGACGGGCAATTTTGAGTCAGGCAGCTCCGCCCACCGAGCCTGATCATAGGGTTTGATTGTCGGCCGCTCTTCCGTCAGCGCCAGCTTGAATCGAACGTAGGCGTTCATGTGGCTGTCCGGCAGGTGATGAACAACTTGCCGAACCGTCCACCCGCCTTCGCGATAAGGGGTGTCAAGCTGCATGTCGTTCAACCCCTTCACCGCCGCGCGCAGCTTCGCCGGCGCTTCCTCAATCTGCTGAATGTATTTCTTCCGGTCAGCGTTCGTGTTCGGCTCCGACCACTCGAATTTGCCAATGGGATATCGCGGGTCACTCATAGGGTTACCTTGTGTTAGAATCCTTGCATGAGAGGCAAACAACGTTTTCTCGTGAACCTCATCTTTGACCCCGAATACAACGGCTACGTAGCCGATGTGCCGCAGCTACCAGGTTGCATGTCCCAAGGGAAAACCGTCGAGGCCGCGCTCAAAAACGTCCGCAAGGCCATCTCGGTGTACCTCAAAGCGACCGGCTTAAATGCCGCCGCGGAGGTTCGCGAAGTTCTCACCAGTCAGATCGAGGTCCGGGTTTGACCCGGCTTGCCGGAATTTCCGGCCGCAAAGCCGTGCGCGCCTTCGAGCGGGCCGGATTTGTAGCCAGCAGACCTGAGGGCAGCCACGTCACCCTCAAGAAGCCAGGCTATCCCGTTCTGGTGATCCCTTTGCACCGCGAAGTCTCTCCGTTTCTCCTGCGCTCTCAGGTCAAGCGCGCCGGATTGACTGAAGAGGAATTCCTGCGCCTCGTGTAACCGGCTCGTAACTCCCCCAGCGCTTCGGCAGTTTGTTCGATGTATTCCCTCCGGTCAGCGTCCGTGTTCGACCCCGACCACTCGAATTTGCCAATGGGATAGTGGAGGTCAGTCATAAGGTTTTTCCCTCCTGCTGCCTGCCTATCGCTCGCTCAACCGCCTCTATCTCTGCTTGCAGCTTTGCGCAGCGAGCTGTCGCTCCATTCCTGCTGCACACGCGCTCTAACTCCGCGTGAATCACATCCTTTAGACCAGATAAGGTGTAATTCTCATCCCAGTACCCCATCAATTGAACACTCCCAATAAGCTCCCCTTTCTTTGGCTGGCTGCCATCTTTTATCTTTTTCAGGAGCCAGTCCTTTGAGAGGCCCGCCATCAGGTCAGCCGCTTGAAGCCCGGGAGTTTCCTTATCGTCCTCTGATCG
>JAJYNF010000279.1:4903-6556 GCA_021786455.1 Acidobacteriota bacterium | reverse complement strand
CCGCGACTTTATTGGAGCAGCCGGAACTGCGGAAGTACGGAGATTTATGATTTGCCGACAAAGCCAAGGAGAAATAAAGTGAGCACAAAATCCGCCCCGGTGGCGAAGGAAATCCTGGACAACCAACGCGCCCACTGGGATACGAATTTCTCTCAAAAGCCCGAGATGTTTGGCCTGGAACCGAGCAATCCGGCCTTGAAGGCGGCGGAACTATTTAGGAAGGAAGGCAAAACCACCCTGCTGGAACTCGGCGGTGGACAAGGCCGCGATACGCTGTTCTTCGCTCGCGAGGGTTTTAGGGTCACGGTACTGGACTATTCTCAATCAGCGGTCGAGGCCCTCAAGGCAAAAGCTGGAGCCGCAGGCCTGACAGACCGGATTACAGCCCTCCGTCACGACGTGCGAGAGCCACTTCCGTTTGAAAACGACGTGCTCGATTGCTGCTATTCGCACATGTTGTTTTGCATGGCCCTGACCACGCCGGAGCTTGAGCGCCTAGCGGACGAAGTTCGACGAGTCCTGAAACCAGGTGGCCTGCATGTTTACACGGTCAGGCACACGATGGACGCCCATTACGGCAAGGGAATCCATCGGGGAGAGGACATGTACGAGATGGGAGGTTTCATCGTCCATTTTTTCAATCGGGAAAAGGTGCGGCAGCTCGCGAGGGGATGTGAACTTGTGAGCATTGACGAATTCGAGGAGGGTGGACTACCAAGAAAGTTATTCCGAGTCACCCTCAGAAAGGAACCCCAGAAATGAATCCAGCCATCGAAGCTCTAGCCGATTTCAAGGAGTACAAGCCCAAGCTCAATCGAGAGCTTCCAAAGCCGATGAAGCACCTCGACGAGCTCTTTGCCGCTTCATTGGCTGAAGGAGCCTTGTCAACAAAACAGAAGGAGTTGATCGTGTTGGGCATCGCTGTAGCAACGCATTGCGAGCCCTGTATTCTGGTCCACCTGGAGAAGGCGATCGCTGCCGGTGCAAGCAAAGCCGAGATACTGGAAGCATCCGGCTTAGCCATTGCCATGGGCGGCGGTACCGCGATGGCATACGTGCCACTCGTACTCAAATTCCTGGAAGAACACTGCGCATAGCCATTGTCGGGAGCAGCCTACGCACAGAAACTCGACGAATAGTTCACAGGAGATCGAATATGAAACCGAAACAGAAAGAATCGCAAACGGGGCGACGAAGCTCCTGAAAGAGCGCAAGAAAACCGCTCCGGGCCCGCTATGGCGGGTCTGGACATGATGAAGCCCGAAGATATGCCGCCCATGATGAACGCCATGATGGAGAAGATGTTTTCCGGCGTGGCAGTGGAGGACCGCAAGGAGTTTGTTGCGACAATGATGCCCAATTGTTTGAAAATGATGTTCGCGGAACTGGATTCAAGTTCGCGTCAAACGCTAGCCCGGGAGATGATCGACAAAATGATGGCTGTCTTCAAGGAACAGTTTGAAACTGCCACGGGTGGAGGCGAATGATGCATGATGAGCTCCGAAAAGCTCGATAGGGGATTTCCCTCCATTCGGCGCTGGCCCTCACGTATTTTCTCGCGTTATGGAGCCCCTCAAGGTGAGCGCGACGCGGTTGATCAACCGCGTCCGGGGCGAGCGCGGTGTGTTGATGCAAGGCGCGGCGGGTGGTAAA
>JAJYNF010000279.1:323-4893 GCA_021786455.1 Acidobacteriota bacterium | reverse complement strand
TTATGCAGGGTGGAAGCGAAACCCATCTGGGCGACATCACCTCTCCCGCGACCAACGTTGGCTGCTGTTGTCGCTAGCGGCTTCCTCGCCCTTTGACTCGGCCTCAAAATCATAATTGGAAAGGAGACGTTCGAATGACCGAATACAAACATCCAGAAGTTTTAGTGACGACCGATTGGATAGCGCAGCACACCGACGACCCGAAGGTGCGATTGGTTGAAGTGGACGTGGACACCACCGCGTATGAGAAGGGTCATATCAAAAATGCCGTCGGCTGGAATTGGACCTCACAACTCCAGGACAACGTGCGGCGGGATTTGCTGGGTGAGCGCCAGTTTGAAGAGCTGTGCGGTCATTCCGGAATCACCAATGAAACCACCATTGTTCTTTACGGGGACAATAACAACTGGTTTGCGGCTTACGCGCTATGGCAGTGCAAGTATTTTGGCCACCCGGACGCGCGGCTGATGAACGGCGGCCGGAAGAAGTGGGAGCTTGAGGGTCGCCCTTTCACGACCGAGATCCCGAAATTCCCGCAAACCCGCTACAAAGCATCGCGCCCCGATGAAAGTCTTCGCGCGCGTCGCGAGCAAATCTTCAAGATACTCGACCAACGAAACGCTGTCCTGGTGGATGTTCGCTCTCCGGATGAATTCACGGGCAAGGTGATCGCCCCCGCCGGGATGACGGAAACTGCTCAGCGCGGCGGTCACATCCCCACTGCCCTGAACATTCCCTGGTCTAGGGCGGTCAACGAGGACGGAACCTTCAAATCCTACGAGGAGCTGCTTCAGCTTTACAGCATCCAAGGCGCGAGACCGGACAAAGAAACGGTTGCTTACTGCCGGATCGGCGAGCGAAGCTCGCACACCTGGTTCGTCCTCAAGTATTTGCTCGGGTTTGAGAAAGTTCGCAATTATGACGGCAGTTGGACGGAATGGGGCAACTTGGTGGACGCGCCGATTGAAAAGGGTGAGACCGCGCAAGCCCAAGGGTAGCGAACTGCCGTGCCCAACCCGCCCACGAAACCCTCCGCCAGGAGCACGATTTCATCGGCAAGGGAAGAATTCTTACTCGATGGATGAAGAGGCGGCCGACTCGAACCCCTCCGAGATGTGGCAAGCATTGGGCGAGGTAGCTCGTCCCGTTTGTTTCAGCTTGGGTTGACGCGACAATGGCGTGCGCCTGAAATTCCCTTCCGCCGCAAGTTCAGGGCGTTGTTGAGCCGTCAACCACGCTCCATTAAGCGACTTCGGCGCTTTAACCCATCGTGACGTTGACTTGGCCGACGGATAGATTCTCTTCGCAGGTGCCGAGTATCGGCAGGGGAGACTACTTCAGGCGAATCTCCAGCGATTTCTTGATTTGCGTGATGGCGATTTTGTCTTCACGCGCCAGCCAGCCCACAGCCAGCTCAACCAGCGGGCCCGAGCCGTTGATTTTCTTTTTGAGGGCGGAAAGGGTCTGCGGTCCGCCGTCATTGAGCTCGTGCCATACCTTGCCTGCCGTTTCTCCTACTGCCTGTGTCAACTCCATAATGGTTTGACCTCCTTGTCTCTGCCGCCCACCTAAAACGACCCGAGGGAAGTTCAAACCCCATCGGTCCATCGGTTCCCGCGGCCTCAATGAATCCCCGCTCGCTGGAGTGTGGTCAGGCTGACCTTGTCTCGCGGCGGCGAACGGGATCATTCCACCACGGACTTACTTCGCCGACCTCTAACCCCTGGTTTATTCTCAAGCCCTATTTTCCCTCAAATTGATTTGCGCGAAAACTAAAAAGTAATTATCACGCGCAAAACAGAATTCTTGGTTTTGCGATTCGTTCTCCGCGCCAGGCCGGCGCTTGGGCTCTTTGTTCCCGTTGATTCGATTCATTGTGGGAACACCATGGATGAGTCAAGGCAGGGCGAGAATCGTCCGGCGAGGAAAACATTCTTAACGGCGAAGCTTGGCGAGGAACGAGGCCATCAATTCGAGCAGACCCCAAAACACGACGCAAAACCAGAAATCCACCAAAGTGCCGAGATCAGGGTGGTAGGCATGATGTTGGGCGGCCGCGGGCAGGCGCGATTCAATGGCAAAATAAACCACGTTGCCGGCGATAATGGCCGCCAACATACGTATGAGCGACGTTCGCTTTCGGTTGGCCATCGCCTGAAAATTGACCCTATGCGCCCGCCTTCCGCTACGCCATGATTGTAGCCCAATTATTCGGAGCTTAGCGTAAGGGCTTCCGCCCACCGACCTTTGCCTCGGCGGTTGCTCCAGAGCCGATGACCGTTCCGTACTCCACATGGGCGCGCTGGAAAAATATCGCCGCGAACTGAATGCCGTTTGGCCTTCGGGCATTGGTTTCTGGGCCAAATGAAAACACCCGTGCCGTTGCGCAAGGCTGGTGGAGCCCGAAGCGTGCCGAATGCGGCTCACCGTCAGCCTCCGTCGGAAGCCTATGTTCTTATTAAGATTTTCCCGAAACGCGGCGGGCGTGAGTGGCTTTTGGCCGCGCATCTCCGAGAACCTAAGTCGGCCGCGGGCCTGTTGTCATCGCGCTTTCTACCCAGGGAAGGAATGATGGAGAAAGGATTGAAAGAGGGCTGGAGAGGATTGGCTGCCATGGGCTTTCGGGTGCGGGAAGGCACCACCACCGACGCGCGTCTTGCAATCGGTCAGGAAGCTTGAGGTTGAATCCGAAGGATCAGGTAAGTCGCAAGAGCCAACCGAGCGCGTAAAGGGCTGCCCCCCCATAAAGCATCAGCGGCTCAAGCCACGACCGCAAACCGGCTAGAGTGGGATTATCGATCACTGGCCAAGGTCCGTAACCACCCCAATAAACCTTGATGAGCAGGCCGAGGACTAAAACTGCCAGGCCTTTGCTACGAATGCCATACGCTGTTTGTTGGCTGACCCAATGCCCCCGACCGCGATAGACCGTTCCCATCGCCGCAATCAAGGAAGCGTCGCATTTGCGGCACAAGGTGTCCGTGTCCAGATTAGCGTGGCCGCAATAAGGGCATCGTCTCATCGGCTCAACTCAGGGCTGGCGGACGAGTTGCTTTGGGCTAAAATTTCCGGCCGCGAAAATGCGCTCTCCCACCTTACTCTTGGACCGTGGCTTCCAAAAAGGCGCGCAACTTGCGGCTGCGGGAAGGGTGGCGCAATTTTCGCAGCGCCTTGGCCTCGATCTGCCGGATGCGTTCCCGCGTCACCGCAAAGCTTTGGCCGACTTCCTCGAGGGTGTGCTCGCTGCCGTCGTCCAGGCCGAAACGCATCTTGATGACCTTTTCTTCGCGCGGGGTGAGGGTCTTCAGCACGGACTCCGTCTGCTCTTTCAGATTGATGTTGATGACGGCCTCTGCGGGTGAAATCACGCCGCGGTCTTCGATGAAGTCTCCCAGGTGCGAATCTTCTTCCTCGCCGATCGGCGTTTCAAGCGAAATCGGTTCCTGGGCGATCTTGAGCACCTTGCGCACCTTGGCCACGGGAATGTCCATTCGTTTGGCGATCTCTTCGGAGGTCGGCTCGCGACCGTACTCTTGCACAAGCTGGCGCGAAGTTCGAATCAGCTTGTTGATGGTTTCGATCATGTGGACAGGGATGCGGATGGTGCGCGCCTGATCGGCGATGGCGCGCGTAATCGCCTGCCGTATCCACCACGTCGCGTAGGTCGAGAACTTGTATCCTCGCCGGTACTCGAACTTATCCACCGCTTTCATGAGGCCGATGTTTCCCTCCTGGATAAGGTCCAGGAATTGCAGCCCGCGATTGGTGTATTTTTTGGCGATGGAGACGACAAGCCGGAGATTAGCCTCGATGAGCTCTCGCTTGGCCCTTTCAGCCTCCATTTCTCCCGCCACGATCGTTTGATACGTGCGGCGGAGTTCGGCGGCGGAGGCTTCATTTCTCCCTTCAATGGCTGCAAGCTGCGCTCTGTACTGTCGAAGCTCCTTGCGGAGATCTTTCCCACCGTTGGCGTGGGACGACTCCAAGCGCTTTTCCAGCCGGCCAGCTTCGCGCTCGACGGGGCGAATCTCCTCGCTCGCCTGCCGAATTGTTTCGATCAATCGCTTCTTTTCCGTGTGGGTGAAATGAATCGTCCGGAAAAGCCGGGAAATCAGCATCTGGTGGCGCGCCACCGCCCAATTGTACCGCCGGAACTCTCGTGGCCGCTTAGTGCGTCGGATCGAATCGCGCTTGGCTTTGAGCTGCCGCAGCCGCCGATACAGCCGCTCCATCTCGTCCACCGTCTCGATCAATTCACGCGCGCGCCCGAGGACTCGTTCTTCGGTGTATTCGTCCTCGTCAAAAACGACTATCTCTTTGATGGAGCGTTCACTACGCTTAACGGCGTCCCGGACGGCAAACATTTCCTGAACGATAATGGGAGACCGTGACAGCGCCTTCAGCACCCTCACTTGCCCGCGTTCGATTCGACGCGCGATTTCCACTTCCCCTTCTCGCGTCAAGAGCGGCACGGTTCCCATTTCTCGCAGGTACATGCGAACCGGATCGTTGGTTTTGTCCAGTGAACCCGGGGATAAGTCGAGGTCGGATTCCTCGCCCGCTTCCTCGC
>JAJYNF010000279.1:0-313 GCA_021786455.1 Acidobacteriota bacterium | reverse complement strand
ATCGGCCTTCTCTAATTCGCCTTCTTTCGCCTTGGGCGAGTCAAGCACCTCGATTCCCGCATTGTCGAACATGGATAATAGGTCATCGAGGTCCTCCGGTGAGTGGACCTCGGAGGGAAGTAGCTCGTTGACCTCATCGTACAGGAGATACCCCTTCTCCTTACCGAGGGTCATGAGTTTCGTGACCTGGTCAAACTTCTCGTCAACTGCCAAAGGCTTATCCTCCCCGCAGGCAAAGGAGTATGTGGGAGCGACGGATGTCGAGCGAAATAAACTACTCGTGCGCATCCGCTCACATCGCGCCAAGCAGCTC
>JAJYNF010000283.1 GCA_021786455.1 Acidobacteriota bacterium | reverse complement strand
GAAGAATTAAGCCACCCCTCGGCGGCCTCCGGGGTCGTGCGTGCTAAAGCGCTTGCCGGGGCGACATTTGTGGCACGGCCATCTTGGCCGTGTTCTGACACGGGGGGGGGTGCCCGTGCCACATCGCGCTATTGTAAAGAAGCGTTGGACGCACAACACTAGGGCCTTGTCAGGATGGGGGAAATTGCATATGGGTGCGGATGGTAAGAGCGAAGCAGCCTTGGCGGAGCCAAGGCCGGGCGCGCAATCTGTTCAGAAGATGCCCATTCATGCCCCGCATGCCTTGAACGAGGCCTACCATTATCCCCAACCTTCATCCTTTTCCCGCGGGCTCCGGGTGAATCTGAAAGGGATCAGCATTCTTTTTATTTCTGGAACCGCCAGCGTTGGCGAGGAGGGGCAATCGTTGCATCCCGGAGATTTTCGGGCGCAGACTTGGCGTGCTTACCAAAACATTTCCGCATTGCTTGCCGCGGAAGGCGCGACGTGGAAGGACGTGGTGCGCACCACCTGTTATCTTCGAGATATCGAGCGCGATTACGCCGCGTTCAACGAAATCCGCACGGAGTTCTTCCGGGAACAGGGGCTGGACCCATTGCCCGCTTCAACCGGAATCCAGGCTATTTTGTGCCGCCCGGAACTGCTGATTGAAATCGAGGCCATTGCGATGTTTGAATCCAACCTCTCTGACCGGAATGCCTCAAGCGCCGTGGGCGAGTGAGAGACCTTGCGGCCTTGCGGATGGCTTGCTGTTCTGGAGCAGGCCAGTGATTCTAAAAGCCGGGGTGAGCCGATCAGGCTGCTCATGGAATACCTAAATCGTGACGCCTTCGATGCGGTTTCTGAGCAGATGTTCCAGAATCAGAAACCCTACCCGTGGACCGAAATCAAGCCCGCGCTGGAGGAAGAAGGCTATCAGCGTTTGCTCGGGAGTCTGCCCGATGCATCGCTTTTCGACCGAGTGGTCGGCGTCAAGCGGACGCACGGCCAGTTGAGCCACGACCGCTACATTCTGCATTATCGGCCTCACATTCAAGTCGCGACGCCCTGGAGGGATTTTGTCAGCGAACTGCAAGGCTCCGCCTACGAAGCTTTTATCCGCCGCGTGTTCGTGGTACCGCCGGGCCGGAAAATCATCTTGACCTTCGAGTGGTATTACGCATGGGAAGGCTGTTCCGTTTCGCCGCACTGCGACGCCAAACGCAAGCTCGGAACGCACATCTTTTACTTCAACACGGAAGCCGATTGGCCTTCCGCGTGGGGTGGCGAGATATTGATTCTGGATGACGGCGGTCGGCTTAGGCCCCATTCCGCTCCATCGTTCGACGACCTGAAGGCGGCTGCTCGGCTCGACCCCCGCGGCAACGGCAGCCTCCTTTTTCAGCGTACCGAGCACTCCTGGCACGGCGTGCGGCCGCTCGGTTGCCCCCCCGGCCATCTGCGTAAGCTTTTCATTGTGACCATCAACATTCCGACGGCCCAGGTTTGGTGGCGACGCCTGCGTGGGAAAGATCCCGACGGGTACCCCCTGAAGTAACTTAAAATACCAACCGACGAGCCGTCGTGGGGACAACCATAACCTTGACCCAGGATGGTCATAACATTCTGTGAAGGAGGGATAAGTGAAAAAAACAAGGCTGATTTTTCTCGCCATTATAATAATGGCATTGCTTCCACAGGTTCTTTCTTCCACTCCAAATGAAAGCCGCCGCATCGCAAGAGGCAGATATCTCGTCGAGGACGTCAGCATGTGTGGGGATTGCCACACGCCGCTCACCGCCAATGGCCAGCCGAACCGCCAGCGTTGGCTCGATGGAGCGCAACTGGGATTCAAGCCGCTTCATCCCATGCCTTGGTTTGCCAAGTCACCGCGCATTGCGGGCCTGCCGGGCTTGACCAAACGAGAGGCGGTTAAACTTCTCGAGACCGGGCTACTCCCGAATGGCCAGCGGCTTCTTCCGCCTATGCCGCAATTCCGCTTCTCGCATCGCGATGCCGAGGCGGTCGTCGCCTATCTCGAGTCGCTGAAAAAGCCATGAGACTGGCTCAACAGTTTTCTTCCTGACGCGGCAGCGGGCCGAAGGTAAGTGTCCGCGATAGCCTGGTCGGGTCACCATGCTTTATGTCGTGGGCCTGTGTCATGCAGAGCGCGGTGGGGTCTGCCCGCCGTCCATAGTTCTGGAAGAAAGCGGGCGCGATTTGCTGGTGTGCGTTCGGTTCAGGCTTCCTCGCCGCTGATATAGGCCTGGATGCCCTGGCGATAGGCAGGCGGAATAGAGATGAACTCAACACCCACAACGTCTTGTGCGTTGCGATAGCGCACGATGGCTCGCAGACGGTCTGGCTGGCTGGTGCTTTCGGCGAAAATCGAGCGCTGTCCAGACGCGGTTTCGCTCGGCGACGGACCGGGAACGGCAAACGTCAACGTAATTTCCTTGCCCACTTCAAGCCCTCCGGAAGGTTGGAACGCCATGCCTCCCTCGCCAACCGTCAAACTCTCTCCGGTAAAGTACTTTTCCTGATGTTCTCCCCACCGGCAGACCACCGGGGTGTGTAAAGGAAGCCGCGCGTGTCGCCGTTGTTCGCGGGTCATCGCCCCGCGCACAGCGTTGAATAACCCGTAAACGCGCTCCCGAGTGGAAGGTTTAGTCATGAAGAACGTGACACCCGCCTTAAATCCGTGTCGCATGATTTCGATATCTTCATCGTCAGTGAGCATCACCACCGGCACCGCTTTGTTCAGATCGGATTCGCGAATGATTTCGGTCAATTCAAACCCGTCCGGGGACGGCATTTTCGCCTCCAGAATGACGCCGTCGAATTTGATGCGTCTCAGTAAGTCAGCCGCTGTGGAGCTTTCGCTAACCGACACCACTTCGCACCACGGCATCAACGAAGTCGTTCCCAATATTATGCTCTCCGGTTTTTCGCGGGTTTCCACCAGCAGGATTTTGACGGGCACCTGATGTCCCCCCTCCCGGGGTAGTTCCGGCAAGCCTCGAACTGCCCCTCCTTGCGTCTGTTATCTGGGAAGTATATATAAATACTGACGGATTTGCACACCCAGTCCTCGAAAACAAGAATTGCCTGTTTAATCTTCTCTCCGTGGGGCAGCCGCACTTGCCAGAGGGCTTGGGCGAACGGCTGCGATTGCAATAGGCTGCCTCTCGCGGCGAGTCTATGGTGCGGAAATTGACGGGCTCGATTTTGATTGCGGTTGTGGGGCTGGTGAGCCGATGTCAACCGATTTCTGGCAGAAATATACTTCACGGTTCGCGCTCGGGCTCTCCATGCCGCGGACCCAAATCACCTTTATCTTGCGCGCGATTTGCCAGCCGGCCGCCAACCGCGCCGCCTGGCGCGTTCACCGGAGTCTGGGGGCTCGTTGAAATAAGCGATTCGCAAAATCGAGCCTCTCCAGTGCAGCATCGCCCCGGAGAGCGCATCTGTTGCCGTTCCTATGCCGTTCGTCTCTGGCAACGCTGGCTGCGCTCCCTTCAAACTGGGCAGGACTGTTTTTTCTTTTGCAGGTTCCCGATTTTCCAAGCGCGACCCTCACTTCTTTAACGAATGTCCCGGGTGCTCCGGCGCGGGAGCTGTGGGGCGCGGCGGGAGTTGGCCACCGGGCGGAGGGTAGCGGCGCAAGAACGTCCCAATATCGGGAACCGATTCTTGAATATTTACGGAGGGTGGGTAAACACACGGCCCGGGCCACGGCGGCGGAGTGGGGAGCCTCGCGGGAATCGGAATCACTAGGGTGGGGTTGGGCGCTTGCTCGAAGTTGAAGCAATCCAACATCGGGAGCGCGTGATCGTCCCGCGCGGTCAGATGATCGAGGCCGAACCGCAGCTCGATGAACTTGAGCATGGAGGTAAAATCGTAAGTATGGTGCGAAATGTAGCCGGGCTTGGCAAAGGGGGAGATCACCAAGGTCGGCACGCGCGGCCCGTAGCCGTATGCATCCACCAGCGGCGGCGGCACGTGATCATAAAACCCTCCGTAATCGTCCCAGGTCAAAAAAACGACCGTGCTCTTCCACGCCGAACTTGCCATCAAGGCGTTGAGCAAGCGCGTGACGTACCACATCCCTGTTGAGGGGAAGGCCGGCGGGTGCTCGCTGTCCACGCCCATCGGAATGATCCAGGACACCTGGGGCAAGGTACCGTTCTTGAGGTCGCCAAAATATTCGTTGAGCGACACCAAATGGGCCATGTCGGCTGGATTGTCCCGGATCGCTTTGAAGGCCGGCAGCGGGTTCCAGAGCGAGTAATGCTTGGGGTTGGGATCGGCCAAGTAGTTGCGGTTTTTGCCGGGGGCGTTGATCCGCTGCGTTTCCACGTAATATTTCCACGAGACGTGGGCTTTTGTGAAGAGGTTCACCATGGTGGCGAAGCTGTAACCACCCGGAGAATCAAGAACCTCCTCGATTTCCTTGATCGAGAAGAGATTGTTAATCACACCTCCAGACTGAGCCGCCACGGTGTAAAGATGATTGGGGCCGCTCGCACCCATTAGTGAGGAGAAGAAGCGGTCGCAGAGGGTGTAATGGCGGGCATAGAGCCAATAATTGGGAATGTCGCGTTGGTCGTAGTAGCCCATTGTGTAGGGTGTTCCTTCAGCCCACACAAAGCCGTCCATCGCGCCGTGGTCGTAAGCCGCATGAGCAATCACCCAGCGGTGCGCCAAGTCGCAAGGCGGCATGTCCGTAGGCATGTGGAACGGCGCAAGGCAGCGTTTAGAACCCGGCATTACGGGCAGACAAGTTCCCGGCGGCGTGCCGTCGGCGCCAGGATAGCTGCCGAAATAATTGTCAAAAGAGTGGTTCTCCTGGATGATCCAAACAATGTGCTGAACCTTGTCGAGACCTTGCGGCACGCGAATCGGGCGCCCGCTCTGTGGGGGAGCGGCTGCTCGGGCGGCGATAGGGTTCAGTAGTCCCGCAAGTCCAAGCGCCAGAACAAGTGCTGAAATGACCGCTTTCATGGTCACCCTCCTCCGTAGCCGGTCCGGTCGAAATGGAGAGGCTTTTTTTCGCCGCGCTTGACGCCCGTCCGCGACGCACAACACTTCTTATATTTCTTCCCGCTGCCACAGGGGCAGGGATCGTTCCGCCCGGGCGCAGGCTGGGGCAAGGCTTGGGCGTCACGGTGGGTGATCCATTGGATTACGTTCGCGGGCGGCCTTTGATGCCGCAGCTCGTTAGCCATAAATTCCATGTGTGGCGCGATATGATGGAAAAAGAGTTTATAGCCAGCGCAAAGGTAATTCAGGCCGGCTTCGCCGTCCGGCGCCTGCAAGAAACGATGTTTGGGGCATTCGCCGTTGCAGGCAAACCGCACGTCGCATTCGCGGCAATAGCGGGGTAAGCCATCGAGCTTGTCCTGTCCGAACTTCCGTTGCGGCGGCGATTCCACCAGGGATCGGAGCGGCTGCTCCATGATGTTGCCGAGTCTGTTTTCCGGGTACACGTAATGGTCGCAAGAATAAAGGTCGCCATTGTGCTCGATGGCCAGCGCCGCGCCGCAGGTGCGGCGGAAGACGCACAGGCTAGGGTCCAAACCCATCCAGCTCTCGAGCGCCACGTCAAAAATCTGAACAAAGTATTTGCCCACGTCCTGGCGTACCCACTCATCAAAGATGGCACGGAGGAATTTCCCGTATTGCAAAGGCTCAACCGACCAGGGGGCGACTCGCGCCGGCTGCGGGTCCCGTGGCCCCATCATAACCATGCCGCGCGCATCCGGTTGATCCGCCACCCGTTCCACAAGGGGAATGAATTGCATGAATCCGCTTCCCACTTCTTTCAGAAAACGGTAAACCTCCCGCGGATGCTGCGAATTTTTCCGGTTCACTACGGTGAGCGTGTTGAAGCGGACTCCGTGCTTCTTCAAAACTCTAAGCCCGCGCATCACCCGGTCGAAGCTCGGCGCGCCGCCCTTATCCACGCGATAAACGTCGTGGAGCTCGCGCGGCCCGTCAATGGAAAGGCCGACGAGGAAATGGTTTCCAGCCAGGAATCTTCCCCACTCGTCATCGAGCAGGATGCCGTTGGTCTGAAAAGCATTCTCAATGCGCTTGCCGTTGGCGTATTTCTTCTGGAGGGCGACGACCTTGAGAAAATAGTCAACGCCAAGAATCGTCGGCTCGCCGCCCTGCCACGCGAAGCTGATGACGGGAATATTTTGCGCCTCGATATATTGGCGGACGTAGCTTTCGAGCACATCGTCCGGCATTACCCAATCGGACTTGCCGGGATAAAGCTTTTCCTTCTCCAAATAAAAGCAATATTTACAATCGAGGTTACAGATAGGGCCTACCGGCTTCGTCATGATGTGAAACGCCGGGGAAGCGCCCGCAGGGCTGGTCGTCAACTCGCCCATGGCTAGAACCATGCTTAGGCTACCCGTATGCTTTGACGCCTGTCAATCCGACGTTCGGGGCTATGTCGTGTTGTCCGGCATTTTGCGCAAGAAATAGAACCGCCTCAGAGCGCAGCTTCACTAGTGATTAGCGACCAAAGAGAGCGTTCGAATCAGCTTGGCGATGGTGGGGTTTCCACCCCG
>JAJYNF010000256.1 GCA_021786455.1 Acidobacteriota bacterium | reverse complement strand
GTGCTCTTGCCGCGGTCGTAGAGTTCAAGGATGCGCTTGCGAATCGGAATGGGTATGGCTCGCATGAGCACACTCTGCCATGACGGTTCCCGTTTGTCAAGCTATATTATTTATGGAAATGCTCTAGCGGATAAAAAATGGGAGGGTTCGTTGTTCTGGACGGCACGGTCGGCGGATTGGCGGGAGGGCTATGATGCAGCGGGAATGGGGGTAACGGCTTGGTGGCTGTTGTACTGGGAAGAGAACCTGAGACCGGGACAGCCAATCCGGGAACGAGTCCATTCCTATGCGAGGTTTCTGGCGCAGCACCAATTGGGCTCTGGCGCAATTCCAACATTCTTCTACGGGGGCCACTGCGCTGAGCGGGGCGGTGCTGGCGAAAGCAGGGCAGGTTAGCGGTGATCACCAACTCCGCGAGGCTGCAATCAGGTCCGGTCGGTTCATCGAACAGGGCTTGTTGCCAGACCTGAAGTTCCAGGATTTTGAAAGTTTTTACTCCTGTAGCCCCACGCCGATCCAATGGCGGGACCCTTGGACGGGCATTTGGCCCCCGACCGAGCCACCATAGCTATGCGCTGAGCCTCGCTCTATCGCGCCCCACCGGTGGCTGTTCAGATTTCGACGTTTTTAAATGCGCGTCGACATTCAGGGTCAACTCGTCTCCTGCCTCGATAGTGATCTCAGAGGGGAAGATGAAGAGCCGTCGGTCGCCCGCCACTTGGATCTTGTGAGGAATTGGTCTGGATCCAAGTTTAGCCCTGGATCGGATTTCGCCTTTTTCCCTCCCCTCTAATTCGACAGAACGACACACTAGTTGCCCTTCGCCGACCGTGAGAGAAAAAGATGCACTTTCCTTTCCGATGTGTTGCGAAAAAGTGCCCCAGCCAGTTCCACATGACCAGAAGGACAAAAAATTCTCAGGTCGAATCTGAGGGATGGCCGTCACAGTTTTAGTGCCCGCATGGTAGCTGAAACCACTGAGTGCCAGCAAGCCCGCCCAACTGGCCATTGCCCTCGCGTAGTGGTGCCCACACTCCGCTTCATCCCAGGCATTCCTTTTTTCTCCGTCATAACGTCTGCGGACGTTCGAAATGAGCTCCACCCCCTCCGAGACCATGCCCATGTACAGCATCAGAATCGCAGCCGAATATTCAAAGCCGGTCATCACCTCTTGGAAGTAAGGAAACGGGGTTTTCGGCGGATTGGCGTGAGGGTAATCACAAATGACCAGCGCCGCTTCATCATTCAGCGCGAACGTCCGCATGACACACGCGTGATTCCGAAGCGTCCGTTTGTAATTGTACTTGTAAATTGATTCAAGGGTTTTTTGAATGTGAGCGCGATCCAGCAGGAGGCCAAGGCCGGCGATCTGCGCAACGTACTGCCCGACCAGTTGGTCGACGAGGCACCCGTTCCCCAGTTGAAAACTGGGATGGTCGGTGCTGCTCGATCCCATACCTTCGATCAACCCTCTAGCTACTTCATCCTGGGGAATCGAGCCGATCTTCTGAATATAGAATTCTCCGTTAAACAGGTTGGCATCAATCCAGGCGCTGCCCCTTTGGAACAGTTTGTGATACTCCTCCGCGGCTCCGTGATCGCCGACGGCCTTGGCCATCTCCTCCCCCGCGCGTAGCGCCCCAAGGTACCAAATACCACACAGAGGATTGGGACCGACGAACTCCACGTCATAGGTATTATGCTGAACGCCCTCCATCACTCCATCGCGGTTGGCGTCCCAGCCACCCTTGATCCAGGCGAATTCGAGGGCGCGCTTAGCCCTGGGCCACAATTGCCGCAACCATTCCGTGTCGCCGGAAAGACGCCAATCGAGGTAGAGCTTCATAATGCAGGCCATCTGGCCGTCCGCAGCCGCCACCCCAAAGTGCTCGATGCCGTAAGGAAGGAACTCACGGTAATCCATCAGGCCTTGCTCGTCTGTGAGAAAACCGAACTGCTGCTCCCGCAGAGACCGCGAAAGGGACGGGAAGATGTGGGCTATCGCCGCTTCATAGCCGTAAACGTGGGTGCAGCTTCCGAAGCAACAACCGGAATGATCCTGGCACCCTTCGAACCCGTGAAACCTCCCGTCGGCGGTGCGAAATGAGGTCTGGACGGCGAGGGTTGAAAGGTTGGACATCGCCGCGTCTCGAACAGCGCCTGGGAGGGTTGTCTCTCGCATGGCGGTGAGGAACCGGCGGGTGCGCGTTTCGAGATCAGACAGATGCTGGGCAGTATATTCAGCGACCGCCCAAGCATCGGGGAAGCGGGATGAGTAATAGTTTCCGACCAGGTCATTCTCATGGTCTTTCGGGGCTGCCCAGCCGCATCGTTTAGGGGTGCGGTTGGGAAAATGCCAGCTCAGCAAGAACGTAAACTCCCCCTTACCACGCGCCGGAACCTTCCGCTGCAGACAGAGAACCCCCACTGCGTTGTGCGCGACCGTCTCCGGACCCAATTCGCCATCCCTCGAGAAGTCCTCCCAGTACAGCCAAGGACTTTCCCACCATCTCGCGCTCGGCCAACCGCGCAGGTAGCTGACCTTTCCTGACCCCGGCCCTAGAATTGCCAGGGCGAACGTACCCGCGAGTGGATCAGTTTTCGAGAGAAAAGGATTTTGCATCAAGAGCCCTTCAACCTCCGAAGTTTTCCGGAACTGGTTTTCCCGCCCCTGAGTTCCTGCGGAACTGACTCCGAGACCCTGTTCCCGGCCCACGGGGTTATCAATCGAGAAGGCGATGGAAACCTGGGCAGCAGAAGGCTTCGGGTTCGAGACCGTATATCTCAGGATTGCTACAGGCAATCCCGAAGCTTCCGGATCCAAGGGGATGAATGGCGTGAAGGCCTCGAGGTAAATCCGCACAGGGAGCTCGGGGTCTTCGAAGTCAACCCGGGCCATCGGATATTCACCCATAAACGTACACGATTCCAGGCGTGGAAGCCCGGGAACATTTTCCCAGCCTAGATCGAGAGGGCCCCGCTGATAAGGGGGTATGATGCGGGCTTCCAGGACTTTGGTCACAGGTTTGCGGTTTCCGCTGTGGACCCGAATGGCTGGGAAAGCGTAGGTGGGGGACTTTCCGTTGTCCGGGCGGTTGAAAATCGACCAGTCCTTCAATTCTCCGCGCCCGCCCAGGCTGATGCTGCCCGCCCCCACGCCGCCGAGCGGGAATGAAAGCATCTTCAGGCGGGTTCCCGAAAAGCGGCGCGGGAATTCAATCTCTGCCTGCGCCAACGCCGGCTCGCATTCCTTCCGCTCCAGGCCGCCAGGGAGGTCCGCTACGGCTAGGCTGACAGGAATACTTGCTGCGCCCATGCCGAGCGCAACGTTTTTCAAGAAACGCCGCCGGCTTTTTTCGTGGCTGGCCATCTTTCTTGAAGAGGGAGACATGTCTGGCGCCTCCACGGTAAGAATTTGCTTTTCCTTATGACGCCGCTGACACTAAGTATGTTGAACGAAGAATGACATATCCGGGCCGTTCCGCACTCTGGCTCTCTATCTAGACCAGCGCGCTGATAGTGGTGGAAACGGAGGAAAAGGAGCGTGCGGCTCCTTTTGATACCAATAGGCGACCGAGGCGTAGTCATCCGCAAGCGGCTGATACCGGCCGTTTGGCCACCATCCGAGGGCCTGAATGGTGGCGCGCAGATCTCTCTTGAAACAAATCGGATCCATAATGTGCCAGCGGTACAGGCTCCATAACCTCGGACCATTACCCTTTTCGCGCTTGAGGGTATTGCCGACATATGCCGTTGTGTAGATTTCGGGAAAGCCGTAACTGCCCCCGAAATAGTCCTCGGTTCCAGTTCCGCAAATCGTCGGAAACTGTTTGTCACCGTCTAGGTAAAACTTCACTTCCCCCTCCCCGTCCCAGCCGTCGGACAATTGAGCCCAAGCAATGAACGTTCCAACATAACGGCCCTCCCCTTTTACTCCGTCAAGGATCGTGTACTGTGGAAAAGAACGCCTCGTCGTCGCTCTTCGCCATTGGGCGTGAAAGTAGACTGCATCTTCGGGGATTGGAGCAAGCATGTAGTCTATCTGATAGGTTACCGGACCTAAATCCTGAGATAAGTCATTGCTAAAGGTGATTTTTGCGTGCCGCCGGAAGGGCATCGGCCAATAGCAATTTAGCGCGGATGTCGGGTTCACGATGACCGCAAGGGAGTTGACCGGGGCAAACCGGTCGTTGCCGACCGCGAAGAAGTCGGTTAAGGGAACTTCGATGGAAGGCGTGTCCTCGTGATCCCAGTAAAATCGAAGAACGGACGCTCTTCCGTTGCCCTCCCAACTCGGTCTAGTCGCAATCCAGATGTGCTCGATCACGCCCGGCCCCTCTACATCCATGATCGTGCGAGTCTCACCCGCCTTGAGCTTATAAAATGGGCTCACCTTCCAGCCTTGGCCGAGTTGCTCCGCAGCCGCCGAATAAGGAAGATTAGGATCGTGGGGATTCGGTATGGCCCTTGCCCCCATGCCTTTTCCACCCGTCGGGTTCTCCGGCGATACCTGACGGCTCTCTGCTTGGACTAATAGGGGCAGCATGCCCAGACCTGGACTGTGCCAGCGCGCGGGTAGGGGATCTGCGTATGCAGCTGTGGATCGTGCCAGAGGGAAACTTGACGCTGCAAAAAAAGTCTTTAGAAATTCAATCCGCGAAATTTTGCCCATTTCATCCCCCATTAATAGTTTAAGTATCGATTTATCTGGAAATCGCTGCCGGGTCCATTGTCGGCATGACACGGCGAGCCTTGAAATCGCTCGGGCTTCGGTTGATACATCCTCTCAAAGACCTCCTCGAACGGATGGGTCGAAGCGGCCGGGGCCAATGGGCGCGCGTCCATGTGCAGGGCTTGCAGCTCGGCGGTGAGCGCAAGTCGGTCGAGGCGATAGCACCCCGCATCGAAGGGGGCAAAGTGCAGGCCCGGCGACACTCCGTGGGCCACAGTCCCTGGGATGTCGAAGAAGCGCAGCGTCGCTTGGCCCACATGGTTGTCGATCTGTTCAGTGAAGCGGATGTCTGGATCATCGACGAGACCTTGCTTCCCAACCCTTACCGCCAAGGCTTGAAGTTTTCTCTTCACTGTAACTTTGGACTTTTCTTCGCTTGCAGGATTTCATCCTCTTGCTTGAAAAGCTTGAGTTGCTTGTCGGCATCCATACTGTCGCTCAAACGGCGGTAGATCTGGAAAAGGAGATAATGCGGCGTTGGGTTGTCGGGCGAAAGTTCCACGCAGCGTTCGAGTTGGGGGATAGCCGCGTCGTATAATCCTTCCTCGTACAGTGCCTTTCCAAGTCCGAGATAGGCGCGAGCCAAGCCGGGTTGTTCTGATAGAGCGGTGCGAAACTCCTTCAGGGCATCGGTCGGGTTGTTCTGGTCCAGTAGTACCATCCCCAACTTGTAATGTGCCATGAAGTGTTGTGGAGCAAGTTTAATTGCTTGCCGGAACTCCGCGGCGGCGTTATCGAGGCGTGAAAGCTTCCAATAGGCGTCCCCTAGCGCGTAATGGAGCGAGGCTAAATCCGGGCGCATTTGCACTGCCGCTTGGTACTCCTTCAGAGCTTGCTCAGGAGCGTGTTGCAGCTCGAAGTACTCGCCACGAAGCTCGTGCATGCGATAGGAATTCCTGCCTAGAGCCACCAACCGGCTCAGATAGGCCGAGGAAAGGCGAGAATAGCCTTCGACCAGAAAATACAACGCATCAACACTCGCAGGTCCCGTGGCGGCCGCCCTGTCAAAAGCTTCGCCGGCTTCGTAGTTGCGGTCGAGCGCGAGGTAACAAAGGCCAAGATAAAAATTCGCCTCGCTATCCTGCGGATCAACTTCGACCACAGTTCGCAATGGCTTCAGAGCCTTCGTGTACCGGCCTATGCGAAACCAGTCAATTCCGAGGATGCGGTAGGCCTTCAAGTTGTGGGGTTGGAGAACGAGCGCCCTTTTCAAAAGTGGCACCGACTTCTTAAAATCTCCTCGCTCGTCGTAGAGGCCCACTAAGTTCAGCAAGACACGAGAATCGTTCGGGCGCGCTTTGGCCGCACTCTCGGCGGCTGATAATCTCCCTTCCATATTGGCGTGAAGAGATTGCGGAGCAAGGCCCGCCGACCGCTGCGGGGCGCCCCTTGCGGTTCCAGTATTTGCTACAATTCCGAACAGCAAACACCCACAGACCAAAACGGACTGGGACTGCAAACTCATATCAGGGCTTTTGGATTTGGACTTCTAAGTGTTCGATAATGCCGCCACGCTCCGCCTTTTTATTCGCCTCTGCGAACTGCTGGAACTGCTCTCTTGATTTTGACTGGTTTCCGAGCTTTCCATAGATCAGGCCGAGTTGGTAATGAGATTGGGCAAGGGTGGGGTCGAGTTGGAGGCTTCTTTTCAATTCGGCGATGGCCTCGTTGCTATCGCCTTCCTGTGCCAGGGCCTTTCCAAGTTCGAAGTAGGCTTCAGGAAAGTCCGGTTTTAGTGCGATGGCCCTTCGGAGTTTTTCGACAGCATCCGGCAGGCGGCTCGGCTCTCTTGCGGCGACCTTCCCATAATAGTAATAAGCTATCGCCGAGCCAGGACTAATCGCGATGGCCTTGTTGAAGTCTTCCAAAGCATCAGCAACTCGCCCGCTC
>JAJYNF010000177.1 GCA_021786455.1 Acidobacteriota bacterium | reverse complement strand
CTCCAACCGGAGAAAACCCCAGTGCGCCAGGCCGTCAGCCGACGGGTCCGTTGCTGGGAGGCAGTCAGCGCGATGGCGGAAGTTGGACTGTTGGTTTTTGCCCGGGCCGCTTTGGAAGTGGGTCTCGCGGTACTCCCACCCTATCGAACTCGCTTCAGCAAACACCAATTGACGCAGCCGCAGTTGCTGGCCATCCTCTGTCTGATGCGCTACGAGGACTGGACTTTTCGCGAGGCCGAGGTGCGGCTGAGCGAGCATCGCGAATTGCGTCAGAGGTTGGGACTTTCGAGCGTGCCTGACTTCACAACGTTGTACCGTTTCCTGAAACGTCTCGACGGGTCAAGCCTCGATCGGGCGGTTGACGAAACGGTGCGCCGGATGCGGGGTGGGCAAGACCAGGGTCGGCGGCGGGCTCGGGTGGCGGTGGACGCGACCGGCTTGGCGCAGGGAGCCGTGAGCACCTTTTTTGCGCGCCGCCTGCATCATCATGGGCAAAGGCCGCTGCCCTGGCGGCATGGGCTGAAGTGGCTGGTCGTGGCGGACCTGGATCAACAACTTCTGCTCTCGCAGCAGGCATGACGCGGTCCATGGAACGACTGCGGGAATTTGCCAGAGGTTGTCGAAAGGGCCTCGCAGCAGACACCCATCGGATTGGTGCTGGCCGCCGCCGAGCGGGGCTTCGGGAAAACCTTGACAACCCTGTGGCAGTCCACTACGATGAGGCCACGTTTCTGTGGCGAGATGCTGCGGGTGTAACGGGATTTTCCGGCGTGGATGGCGGGCAAACCCATCAAGCGGTCAACTTGCGGGGGGAATGACGAATGTCGGGCAAGCTCGGGGAAATTCTGGTCAAGGAAAACCTGATCACGGCGGAGCAACTGAGGCAGGCCCTTGAGCACCAACGGGCCAACGGCGGGCGATTGGGAAACAGCCTGGTCAAGCTCGGCTTTCTCAGTGACGATGAGGTCACCGCCGTGCTGTCGCGCCAATACGGGGTCCCTTCCATCAACCTTGCTTATTTTGAAGTGGATCCGAATGTGATCAAGCTGGTCCCGATGGAAACCGCCATGAAGTACCAGGTCCTCCCCTTAAGCCGTGTGGGCTCTTCGCTGACGCTGGCCATGGTGGATCCGACCAATGTGTTTGCGATGGATGACATCAAATTTATGACCGGCTTCAACATCGAGCCAGTCGTCGCCTCGGAAACGGCCATTACGGATGCCATCAAAAAGCATTACGGAAGCATTGAGGACGTCGAGCGAAAGAAAGAAATCGAGGAACTCGTCAGTTTTATTGACGAAGGGCAGACGGAGAGCCTGGAACTGGAGGCCGAAGATGAGTCCACGCTCAACCTGGCGCAACTTGAGAAGGCCGCCGAAGAAGCGCCCGTCATCAAGCTGGTCAATTACATTCTGACCGACGCCGTGAAACGCGGGGCGAGCGACATTCACTTGGAGCCCTACGAAAAAGATTACCGGGTCCGCTACCGGATTGACGGGATCCTTCAGTCCATCATGAATCCGCCGGTCAAGCTGCGGGACGCCATTATCAGCCGCGTAAAAATTATGGCAAAACTGGACATTTCGGAAAAGCGGCTTCCCCAGGACGGGCGCATCATGATTAGAATGATGCACAACGGCAGGAAAAAACAGCTCGATTTTCGGGTCTCGGTTTTGCCCACGCTCCACGGCGAAAAGATCGTCATGCGGCTGTTGGACAAGGAAAACCTTCGCCTGGACATGACGAAGCTGGGATTTGAGGCGGAATCGCTCGAGAAGTTCCAAAAGGCCATCTTCAAGCCCTACGGCATGGTCCTAGTCACTGGGCCGACGGGAAGCGGGAAGACCAACACGCTTTACTCCTCGATAGCCCAACTGAACAAAATAGATACCAATATCCTGACGGCGGAAGACCCGGTGGAATTCCAGTTGCCCGGAATTAATCAGGTGCAAATGAAGGAACAGATCGGCCTCAATTTTGCCGCTGCTTTGCGCTCCTTCCTCCGTCAAGACCCAAACATTATCCTGGTGGGCGAGATCCGCGATTTCGAGACCGCAGAGATCGCGATCAAGGCTGCGCTCACCGGACACTTGGTGCTTTCCACCCTGCACACCAATGACGCCCCTTCCACCATTTCCCGCCTCATGAACATGGGCATCGAGCCCTTCCTGGTGGCCACTTCGGTTCATCTGATCTGCGCGCAGCGATTGGTGCGGCGCATCTGCGCGGAGTGCCGGGTGGAGGACCCGGTGAGCGCGCAAGTCCTGATTGACGCCGGATTCTCGCCCCAGGAGGCCAAAACGGTTAAGATCTACAAGGGCCAAGGATGCTCGGCCTGCGGCGGGAAGGGATACCGCGGTCGGGTGGGTCTGTATGAAGTTCTAGAGATTACGGACGAGTTGCGTGAGCTCATCTTGGTTGGGGCTTCCGCGCTGGAGTTGAGGAAGAAAGGCATCGAGCAGGGAATGATTTCGCTTCGCCGCAGCGGCCTGACGAAGATCGCCGCGGGAGCGACGACTCTTGAAGAAGTTATTCGTGAGACGGTGCTGTAAGGCGCTGCAAATTCGCGCGCGCCTAGGCGACTCAACCGGCAGCGGGCCCATCGGAGGTGGCGGCAAATGGCAATTCCCTCGTTAAGTGAACTTCTCAAGCGCATGGTGGACAGCGGAGGTTCAGACCTGCACCTCACCACCAACTCACCCCCGCGCATCCGCGTCCACGGAGAATTGAAGCCCTGCGAAGACCTGCCGGCGCTCGGCCCCGCCGAAACCAAACAGCTCTGCTACAGCGTGTTGACCGATGCGCAGAAGCACCGCTTCGAGGAAAACCTCGAATTGGATTTTTCCTTCGGGATCAAGAACATCGCGCGGTTCCGAGGCAATCTGTTCAATCAGCGGGGGGCGGTCGGAGGGGTGTTCCGAGTCATTCCTTTCGAGATCAAAACCTTCGAGCAGCTCGGTTTGCCACCGATTCTGCGCCGGCTCTGCGAAAAACCGCGAGGCTTGGTCCTCGTCACTGGCCCCACGGGAAGCGGCAAATCCACGACGCTTGCCACCATGCTCGACCTGATCAACCAAACGCGCTACGAGCATATGATTACCATTGAGGACCCGATCGAGTTCATCCACCCGCACAAGAAATGTCTGGTGAATCAGCGCGAAGTTCACTCGGACACCCAATCGTTTTCAAATGCGCTGCGGGCCGCGCTGCGCGAGGACCCTGATATCGTGCTCATCGGCGAGATGCGGGACCTGGAAACCATCGAATCAGCTCTGCGGATTGCCGAAACCGGGCACCTGACGTTTGGAACCTTGCACACGAACTCCGCCTCCTCAACCATCAACCGGATTATTGACGTGTTTCCGTCGCATCAGCAGTCTCAAATCCGCGCCCAGCTCTCTTTGGTCCTGGAAGGCATTATGTGCCAATCGTTGCTGCCCCGCGCCGACGGGCGGGGACGGGCCATGGCCATGGAAATCTTGATCCCCAATTCCGCCATCCGCAACCTGGTCCGTGAAGACAAGATTCATCAAATCTACTCTGCCATGCAAACGGGGCAAGAAAAATTCGGGATGCAAACCTTTAATCAATCGCTTTTCACGCTGTATCAACAAAAGGCGATTAGCTTGGAAACGGCCTTGGCGCGGTCGAGCAATGTGGACGAGCTCCAAGATATGATCGCCCGAGGGAGCACGGCTGCGGCCTCACGTCCGGCGAGCCAGTACGTGCCAGCCAAGCGGTAGGTGCTACCCTGCCGTGAGCTTGGTGTCGTGCCAAATCGTTGGGTATGTCTAACTCAAAGCTGGGGGACTTCATCAGGAGGTAATCAAATATATGCCACAATTTGAATTTCGCGGAACATCCCGCACCGGCCAGTCTGTGGCCGGAGTCCGGGTGGCGGCCAACCGGGATGTCTTGGAAGCTCTGTTGCGTCGGGAGATGATTACCCCGACGCGAATTGTCGAGAAAGGCCGGGAAATCGCCATCCCCAAGCCCAAGGTCGGTGGCCGAGTAAGCTCCAAGGAGTTGTCCGTTTTCACCCGCCAGTTTTCTGTGATGATTGATGCCGGCCTTCCTCTGGTCCAATGTCTCGAAATTCTTTCCTCGCAGCAAGAGAATAAGGCCTTCGGCCGGGTCTTAACCGGGGTGCGCAGTTCCGTAGAGGGCGGCTCCACGTTGGCCAACGCGCTGCGTCAATACCCCAAGGTGTTCGATAACCTGTACACGAACATGGTCGAGGCCGGGGAGACGGGTGGTATTCTGGATACAATCCTTCAGCGTCTGGCGGCTTACATCGAGAAAGCAGTCAAAATAAAGCGGGCGGTGCAGTCCGCCATGATCTATCCGGTTTCCGTTTTGAGCATCGCCGCCGCGGTAATCACCTTGTTGCTGTGGAAAGTGGTGCCGATTTTCGCCACTCTTTTTGCGGGCATGGGCGTTGCCTTGCCACTACCCACACGCATCGTGATCGGCGTGAGCCGTTTTGTGGGGACCTTTGCCTTGCCGACCATCATTGTGCTTGCTCTGCTTGCTTTCGGCGTGAAGTGGTACTACGGAACGCCGGACGGGCGCATGATGATTGACTCGCTGATGTTGAAAGTCATTGTGCTAGGCCCTCTGCTCCGGAAAATTGCTGTGGCCCGGTTCACTCGAACTTTGGGCACTTTGGTTACCAGCGGTGTCCCGATGCTTGAGGCCATGGATATCACCGCTCGCACCGCGGGCAATGCCGTCGTTGAAAAAGCCATTTTGTCCGTTCGCAAGGCCATCGAGGGTGGCCGCACAATTGTCGATCCGTTGAGAGAGACTGGCGTTTTCCCGAACATGGTGGTGCAGATGATCGGCGTGGGAGAACAAACCGGCGCGCTCGATGCCATGCTTCAGAAAGTTGCCGACTTCTATGAGGATGAAGTGGATGCGGCGGTCGGCGACCTGCTCACTGCCATGGAACCGCTCATCATCCTCTTTTTGGGCATCGTGGTCGGCGGCGTCGTCATTTCAATGTATATGCCCATGTTTGCCATGATTGGCCAGTTGGCGAAGGGATGAGACACTTCGGAAGACGGTCGGGGGCGGCGGGGCATTTGTACTCTGAGTTGTGCAGTCCGATCTCGGAGGCGAGTTCCACGGAGCGCAAGCGCCGGCGGAAGGAACCTGACTCGGTTTTCACCTGAGTCCGAAGGCTACGATGCGGGCGCGGCGGCGGGATGCGCGCCGCGGCACAGCAGACCCAGCAACGGAGACGCCTGTCGCCCCATCCCGGCTCGACCGCTATCCGCCGCGCCGCTCCCGTCCGAAAGTTAAGAAAATCTGAAACATGGATCTGACGAGCGATTTGAAAACCTGGCTGCCCTGGGTCATTCGAATTCGGTTCGTCATTATTAGCTTTGTTTTTGCGATTGATTACGCGATTCAGCAGTTGGCTCCTGCCTCGAACACCCCCCGGGCGATTGTCTATCTCGGGATAGCCGTCATTCTTTGGTATGTCCTCAACCTCTTCTTCTTGATTTACAAGCAGATCAGCCGTGACTACGTTTTGCAGGCGCACCTTCAGATTTACGCGGACCTGGTCATCATCACGGCTATCGTTCATGTCACCGGAGACCTGGATAGCAACTATTTTTCTCTCTACTTGGTAGCCATCATTCTGGCGAGCATCCTGCTTCCGCGTTCGCAGGCTTTCCTGGTGGCTGGGGTGAGTTTTATTCTGATGGGCTTGCTCCTCGAAATGGCCTACCTTCCCACCTTATATCCGAATTTTGTTTGGCGCCACTCCTTACTCAATATTCTGGCGACGACATCCCCAACTCCGGTGGATCTCGGAACCCTTCAGGTAAAAATCGGAGTCAGCCTGTTCGGCTTTTTCGCCGTCGCGTATCTCTCCAGCTTTTTGGCTGATAGCCTCCGCAAGACGGGGGCGGAGCTGCGCGACAAGAGCGGCCAGGTGGCCAGCTTACAAGCTATCAACGAAAACATCATCCGTAGCATGCGAGACGGCCTGATTACGACGGATCTCGAAGGAACCATCACCGACTTAAATCCGGCGGGAGAGGCGATCCTTGGCCGCTCGCGTCCGGCGATGGCGGGGCGCCGAATTGTTTCTGTATTCCCCGACGCCAAATTGCCCGACCCCTTTGCCGAGCGAGTCACTCCTGATTTCGCGCGAGCGGAGATCAACTACTGGAACTCCCAGGGCAAGAAGCGCATTTTAGGGTTGTCGGCGTCTCCCTTGATTGTTCCTGAGATCGGGACCGTGGGTTGTGTTTACACCGTGCAAGACCTGACGATGGCTAAGAAGCTGGAAGCCGAATACCGAACGAAGGACCGCATGGCGACGCTGGGCCGGCTGTCAGCGGGCATCGCGCACGAGATCCGGAATCCGCTGGCTTCGATCGCCGGCTCGGCCAAGGTCCTGCAATCGCTAGTGGACGGCGACGAAGACCAGCGAAAGCTCATCGGAATTGTGAGCCAAGAGTCCGAGCGTCTCAACAAGCTGGTTTCCGATTTCCTTCTTTATTCCCGCGAGCAGCGATTTGAGTTCCGCGAGCTGGATGTGGTTGCGCTGCTCGAGGAAACGGTGCTCCTGCTGACGCACAACCCTAATTTCCCTCCGAGCTTGAAAGTGGAGAAGA